>CANHHI010000073.1 GCA_947460225.1 Flavobacteriales bacterium | reverse complement strand
CAAAACGTGCAAAAACCCTTAGAAATACAGCATATCGCTGGCAATTCTTACAATTATATTACCTACGGCGATGGTGGCGGTGGTAATATTTACCCCACCAATAGCGTGTATGTAGTGACTAAAAAAGGCGTGGTTTTAATAGACGGTCCTTGGGATCCAAGCCAAGTGGAACCGCTTTTGGACAGCATTGCCAAAAAGCACAAACAAAAAGTGGTGCTTGCCATTACCACACATTTTCACGATGATAAAACTGCTAGCTTGGATATGTTTAAAGCCAAGGGCATTCCAACGTATGCTGCGCAAAAAACAGATGAAATAGCTTTACTTAGAAACGAAAAACGTGCGCAATATCATTTTTCAAAAGATACGGTTTTCCAAGTGGGAGAATACCGTTTTGAAGTATATTTTCCAGGAGCTGGGCACACGACGGACAACCAAGTGGTTTGGATAGATAAAGACCAAGTGCTTTACGGTGGTTGCTTGGTGAAAAGCGCAGATTCAAAAGGCTTGGGCAATATTGCTGATGCAAACTTAGAAACATGGAGCGGGTCCATTGAAAACCTCATCAAAAAATACCCCCAAGCAAAATTCATCATACCCGGACACCATGAATGGCAAGATAAAAACAGCTTAAAACATACCCTATACCTATTGCAAGAATATCACGCCAATAAAACACAATAAAAAAAGCCTAGTTTAACTAGGCTTTTTGTGTTTCCAACGCTTATGCGTCCAAAGCCAAAATTCAGGTTTATCTAAAATATCTTGTTCTAACATTTTTGTGGCTTTGGTGATAATTTCACCATAAGCAGTTTTGCTGGCATCAGGGGCGAGCTCAAAAAGGTCTAAGCTATAATAGCCTCGTTTTTCTTTGTTGATGCGGGCAAAGAGTACAGGTAAATTATAGTCTTTGGCGTATTTTTCTGCACCAAATAGAACAGCAGTGTCTTGATGTAAAAATTCTGTCCAAAAGGCTTTGTTGGGGTCGGAAGGCGATTGGTCTATGGCGAAAACTATGGCGAAAGGTTTTGTGTGTGCTCGCTCAAAAAACTCTTTTACCGCTTTGGTAGAGACCATTTCTAAACCATATTTACCTCTTGTTTCACGCATTTTTGCATCAAAAAATAAATTGTGCAAAGGTTTATAGATGGCTGCCAATTGTTGTTTGAGTAAAGTACCTCCCGCCACGGCAAAAAGCTCCCAGTTGTTGTAATGCCCGCCTGCCAAAATAACGCTCTGCCCTGCACGAAAATACTTATCCACTAGTTCGGTATTTTTGCAAATCATGCGTTTTTTAATTTCTTTCTCTGAAATGGAAAAAGCCTTGATGCTCTCCAAAATCAAATCACAAAAATGCTGATAATGCGCCTTGGCAATGGCTGTAATTTCTTTGTCTGTTTTGTGGGGGAAAGAATTTTTCAAATTGCGAAAAACTATTTTTTTTCTATATGCCACCACATAATAAAACACAAAATACAAACAATCCGATAAAAAATACAAAATCGGAAAAGGGAGCCAAGACAAAGGCAAGAGCACAAGATAGTATAGAATTTTACTCATCTATTTTTTGCTACAAAGGTACAAAAATTTTCTAGCTATTCCTCCAAATGCAACTTATGGAAAAACCGATGCGCTATGGGGTTTATTGATTTGTTATTTTCATATTTAAAGCCCCCTGCGAAATGTTTTATCGCACAGCAGTTTTTTGCAAGGTAAAATCTGAAACCCACAGCAACCTTTAGTATGCAAGGATTGGAAGATGAGAATTGTGAAAAAATGCAAAGCGAGAAGGTATTTCGCAGTGGGCTTATTTGGTTATAGTAAAACCCCAAATATATTAAGCCCCACCTATCAATTTAGCAACCGCAAAAGCCGTAGCCGCTGCCAATGCGCCAATCATGGTTACTTTAAACCCGCCAAGCCAAGGATTGATGCCCGTAATTTTGCTTTTGAAAAAGCCAAACACGTACAAACACACCAGCGCAATGCAAGCGGAAAATTTCAAACCTACCAAAGCATCAGACACAAAAAAGTAGGGCAAAAGAGGTATTAAACCGCCTATAATATAGCTAAACCCGATGTTAAACGCACTTTTGCTCGCTCTTTTGGCATCGGGTTTTTCCAAACCAAGCTCGTGTTTCATCATAAAGTCCACCCACCTGTCATTGTCTTTGATGATTTCGGCAGTTGCCGTTTCTGCAATGGCTGGACTAAGCCCCCAATTGATAAAAACCTTGCGCACCTCGTCAATTTCCACCTCTCGTTTGTTGTCTATTTCCCAATATTCGTTTTTCAATTCGCTATTGTAATGGTCTTGCTCGGTTTTTCCAGCCAAATAGCCACCCAAACCCATAGCGATAGAGCCAGCAATGATTTCCGCAATACCTGCCACCCAAATCAAATTGACATGTTCGCCCACCGCCCCACTCAAACCAGCCGACAAAGCAAAAGGCACGGTAAGCCCGTCACTCATACCAATAACAATATCTTTAAGCATATCACTTCTTTTGAGATGCTTTTCTTCGTGTATTTGCGTATTTTGCATAATATTGTTTTAAGCAAATGTAAGCTATTTTAGGATAAAACAGATATTTTTTACATAAAATCGGACGCAAAAAATGCGCCCGATTGTTTTTTTGATGCGTGCTTAATTTCGCTTCCAACAACTCAGCACGTGGTCATTGACTAAGCCTACCGCTTGCAAATGTGCATAAACCACCGTAGAACCCACAAATTTAAAACCTCTCTTTTTTAAATCAAGGCTAATGGTATCCGACAAAGCGGTGCGTGGGGGCACATCTTGTATCGTACAAGGCTCATTTACAATTGGTTTGCCATCTACAAAATCCCACAAGTATTTGGAAAAACTGCCAAACTCTTTTTGTACCTGCATAAACGCCTGCGCATTGCTGATGCTGGCGTTGATTTTCATCTGGTTGCGCACAATGCCAGCGTCTTGCATCAAGGCTTGAATTTTTTCCGCTTGGTAATTGGCAATGGCGGTATAGTCAAAATCATCAAACGCTGCACGAAAATTTTCTCTTTTGCGCAAAATGGTATGCCAACTCAATCCAGCCTGAAAAGTTTCCAAAAGCAGAAATTCAAACATTTTTGCATCATCATGCACAGGCACACCCCACTCTGTATCGTGGTAGTGTCTATACACATCATCTTTTTCGCACCAAGCGCATCTATTTACGTGCATTACAAAGATAAAAATGGATAATCCAAATAACCTACTGCATAAGCCGAAAAATCCTTGCTTTCAAACGTTTCTGGGTTTGGGTAAAAAGTATTTGGATTGGGTTTATTCAAAGGCGCATTTTGCTTGAAACGCTCCACCAAATCTGGGTTGGCAATCATAAGCACACCAAAAGCCACTGCATCTGCTTTTTGCATTTGCAACAAATCTTCCGCCTTTTCTTTGTCCAACATTTGATTGGCGATATACACCCCACCAAATATTTCTTTGAGCTGGGCATCTATTCCCCCCTCTCCTTGCTTACTTCTGGAAAATACAAAAGCGATTTTGCGTTTTGACAATTCCTGCATCAAACGAGAAAAAGTTTCTGTGGGATTTGTATCAGACATATCGTGTATATCGCATCTTGGTGCAATGTGGTAACCCACTCTGCCTGCACCCCACTCTGCAATCACCGCATCAAGCACTTCCAAAGGAAAGCGCAATCTATTTTCCAAAGAACCGCCATATTCGTCTGTTCTTTTATTGGTACCGTCTTGCAAAAACTGGTCTAACAAATAGCCATTTGCGCCATGTAGTTCCACGCCATCAAAACCTGCCAATTTTGCATTTTTTGCCGCTTGCGCAAAGTTTTCTACAATTTGCTTAATTTCAGCCATTTCCAAAGCCCTTGGCGCAACATAATCTTTGGGCGGTCTAGTCAAACTCACATGCCCTTTTGGCTGAATAGCGCTGGGAGCAACTGGCAATGCACCATTTAAAAGCGTAGGGTGTGATATTCTGCCCACGTGCCAAAGCTGACAAACGATTTTTCCGTTTTTTGCATGTACTGCATCGGTAATTTTTTTCCACGCCACAATTTGCGCATCGTTCCATATACCTGGACTTTGCGGATAACCCACAGCATCTGCGCTCACCACAGTAGCCTCGGTGATAATCAAACCCGCAGAAGCTCTTTGGGCGTAGTATTCCACCATGATGTCTGTTGGCAAACGCTCCACCGTTGCTCTCAAACGGGTTAAAGGCGCCATCACCACGCGGTTAGACAGCAAGATTTCACCCACCTGCAAGGGTTCAAATAATAAAGTTTTCATATATTTTTTTACGTATTTAATTTTTTTAAAACAAGCCAAAAAACCATTTGGATTTTATGCCCAAATAATTGCGCAAAATGTCTTTTGTACTCTTGTCCGCATCATTTTCTTTGAATGTTACATTATGAATGCGCCAGGTGCCATGCTCTTTTCGCATATCTATAAAATCAGTCCACTTTTTATTGTATTGCGTATTTTCAAAGTCCACGCTTATACCGCCAAAATTGGCAAAAGCCGAAGAGTTTCTACCCCACGTACTGATTTTAAAAGAGGTTTTGCCATCATAGCGCAAACTCATGAAAATATCGCCTTCTAATATATCGGGTTTGTCCGTAGGCGTATCACTGGCAAGCATTTTTTCACGCTCCTGTTTTTCTTTTTCTCTGCTTTGCTTAGTGAGTTGATACAAATCATAACTCAGAAAATGCGGGTCTATCGTTCTAAAATCGCCCTGGTAATTTTCATAAAATTCATTGACCACAAAACCCATTCTACCACACTCATAAGTAGTATAAACGGCATAAAAAACAATGAATGAAAGCACAAACAAAATATTTCCACCTGAAATACCTGACTTTGCATCAGTGGTTTTCTTTTTGGTCTCCGTTTTTTTTGGCGTTGTTTTCTTTTTCATAGAAATAAATATTTAGGTGTAAAAACGGCAAAGGGCGCAAAACTCCCTTTACCAAACTTCAAGAAAAAACTAAAAAGATATTTTAAAGTTTTTGTCTAATACCACAACAAGCACGGAACAAACCGTTGCCAAAAGTGCATTGTGATAGCGCATGTATTCCCCATGGGCAAAATGCGCAGTTAAGGCACCCACACCAAAAGGAAACAAATACAAAGCCGCTATGTTTTTAAGCACTCTGAACTTCAAGCCCAACAGCAAAGCTATCCAGCCCACAAGCTCCCCTATGCCAATTGCCAAAGTCCAATTTTTATCAAACCCCAGCATTTGCATATTTTTAACCATATCTTCAAGCTGTAAAACTTTAAAAATACTGGCATAACCAAATATGTACAACAAAAATGCGTACGCAGACCAATGTGCAATTTTTCTCAAAATGTCCATATAGATACATGTTTTAATTTAGGATAGCAAAGGTATAGATTAAGATTTTAAAAAACAAGAAATGGCGGCACAAATTGAACCGAACATCACATAAAAAGCCACAAAAGTCAAATTGCCTTGCGTATAATTCATCATAGCCGTAACAAGCATAGGCGCAGTGCCTCCAAATAAAATAGCTGGTACGTTATAAGATAAAGAAACCCCGCTAGCTCTTATAGAAACAGGAAAAGAACGTGCAGAAAAAACAGGCACAGCACCCTGAAACATGCCTATCAAAAAACCCGCTACGGTAAAAGCCAAAAAGACAGGCAACATTTGCGCCATTTGCACACAAGCAAAAAACACAAAGGCAAACAAAGCCGTAGATAAAGCCGAGAAAAACAGTACTTTTTTCTCTCCAATCTTGTCAGATAAATAACCCGACAACAAAGTAACCCACATATACACAAATACAAGCCAAGCATTGAGCAAAGTGGCTTTATCAGGAGAAAAACCTACCTGTGTAAGTATTTGCTTGGAAAAAACAACCAATACATAAAAAGGAATCGTCAGCCCCATAAAAACACCCATAGCAATCAGCATATCTTTTTTATGCGCTTGGAACAACAAACGAAAAGGTTGTGCTATTTTATTTTCAGTTTTTTGCGCACTAAACGCTTGACTTTCTTCTAGGGAATTGCGTATGTAAAAGCCTATAATGCCATACACGGCACTCAGTAAAAAAGGCACACGCCACACAAAATCCAAGATTTGCGCTTGACTAAATAATTTTTCTATCACAAAAACGGTTAAGCTACTGAGCAAAACCCCCAAAGCCAAAGAAAATGAAGAAAAAGAACCAAAAAAAGCCCTTTTGTTTTCTGGTGCTGACTCCACCAAATAAGTCGTGGAAGAACTGTATTCACCGCCCAAGGAAATGCCCTGCAAAATGCGAATAATGATGATGCCAAGCGGTGCAAATATCCCAATTGTTTGGTAACTAGGCAAAACGCCTATCAAAGCCGTGGGAATTGCCATAAGCAAAATAGAGGCTGTCAGTGCGGATTTTCTGCCCATGTTATCGCCAATAAGCCCAAAAATATAGCCTCCAAAAGGGCGAGCCAAAAAACCAGCCGCAAAAACGCCCAAGGTAATCATCATGGAATAAAAATCATTGCGCATCGGGAAAAACAAAGTGCTAATGATTTTTGCAAAATGGGCGTAAAGCAAATAATCATACCATTCCATGGCATTGCCTATCACACTGGCAACAATAACTTTTCTGTGGGTGTTTTGCATAAGCATTTTTTGCGGAAATATAATAATTTTTAAGGGTTATCCAAAAAAATATTACATTTTTATACGACATACCTTTTATTCTGCACTCACAAATTTCAAGCCAATCAAAGACAAAATAAGGGTTACAATAAAAAATATGCGCCAAAAATCCGTGGACTCTTGAAAAAACAACATGCCCACAAGCACCGTGCCCACCCCACCAATGCCCGTCCACACCGCATAAGCTGTGCCAACAGGGATTTCGTGCAAGGTTCTGCTCAAAAGCATAACACTCGCCACAAGAGAAATCAAAGTGAGCACGCTCCAAGACAATTTGCTAAAATTTTCAGACATTTTTAAAGACGTAGAAAACAATACCTCAAACAAACCCGAAACAATCAATAAAATCCAACTCATAATTTTTTTGCACACAAATATACACAATTTGTTTCACGCACATAGTGCGTTTTATTCTGCGCCTTTGGCGCAGGCAAGTTACACGCAAAACGTAGGGGCGTATTGCATACGCCCAAATGAAAACAGGCTATGCCTGCGGTTTTAAACCGTTCCCTTTTATACAAAGAAATACAAAAATTTGCAACAAAAAACAACTACTTTTAACCACTTTTAACGGATATAGTCCGTTTTAATCCGTGCTTCGCACGGGCAAGATTACCCAGCGATTACATCGCCTGCCGTAGGCAGATTAAAGCATCTCTGATGCATTGCAAATTCTAGGAAAATAAAATTTTTTGAAAT
>CANHHI010000072.1 GCA_947460225.1 Flavobacteriales bacterium | reverse complement strand
GAACTCGGCGAAATCTTAAACTATACAAAAACAAGCAAAGACAGCTGGCTTGTGGATACCAAAAATTGTAAAACTATAAACATTTATTATGAATACTACGCCAGCGAACTCAACGCAGGCTCTACCTATTTAGACCCCGAGCAACTGTACGTAAATCCTATCAATTGCCTGTTGTACTGCCATGATAAACTAGAAAATTCTTGCACACTCCAATTATTTGTGCCCGAAAATTATCAAATCGCCTGTGCACGCCCACAAAAAGAAAAAAACCAATTGCATGCAAACACTATACATGAATTGTTTGACAGTCCTTTGATTGCTTCGGCAAATCTAAGGCATCACAGCTTTGAAGTACAAACACATACTTTTTACTTATGGGCGCAAGGCGGTGAAATGCTAGATGTAGAAAAAATCGCAACAGATTTTCAGAAATTTGCAAGTCTGCAAATAACAGATTTTGGCGTTTTTCCAAGCGCAGCATATCATTTTTTACTGCAAATTAGCCCACAGAACGCCTATCACGGCGTGGAACACACCGATAGCACCGTCATACATTTGGGTCCAAGCACAGAAGTGATGCAGTCGCTGTACAAGGAACTGCTGGGGATATGCTCCCACGAATTATACCACGTGTGGAACATCAAAACTTTGCGCCCCAAAGCCATGTTGCCCTACAATTACAAAGCGGAAAATTACACCGACCTAACCGCCATTGCCGAAGGCATTACCACGTATCTAGGCGACTGGTATTTGTATAAAAGCGGTTTAATTACACTGCAAGAATTTCAAAACGAACTGGCAGAGCACGTGCAAAAACATTTTGACCAAGGTGCTTATTTGTACAACAACTTAGCTGAAAGTGCTTGGGATACTTGGCTAGACGGCTACACCATAGGCGCACCACAAAGAAAACTCTCTATTTACAGCGATGGCGCTTTGTTTGCATTCATCTGCGATGCACGCATTAGAAAACACAGCGCAAACAGCAAAACACTGTGCGACGCCATGCGCTTACTCTATGAAAACTGCAAGGAAACAGGTTATACCCTGGAAGATTTCCAACACGCTTTACAGGAAACTGCAGGCATTAGCTTTGCCGATATTTTTCGAGAAGTGTATTGGGGCAAAAATCCATATACAAAACACCTTGCAGAAGCCTTTGAGGCTTTTCACTGGCAATGGCAAAAAACGGAAAGCAATGTGTATTACGAAAAATATCTTGGCATTGAATTAAAAAATTTGCGGGTGGAAAAAGTATTGCAGGCAGCACAAAACAGCCCTTTTATGCTTGGAGATATAATTTTTGCCTGTAACGATATGATTTTTGTAAACGAGCAAGATTTGGATATTTTTATGGCGCAAAGCCATTGCAATAACTGGAATTTTCAGATAAACAGAAAGGGGAAAATGCAAATGATAAACGCAACAAAATCCAGTGTATTTTTAAGAGAATTACACAAAATAAGCGTTTAAAGCATTGCAATTGCTATAAAAAACAAAAAAAATGTTGAAAACCATAGTGAAAAATAAATTGCTTGCAATCAGATGCTTTATGCTTGGATATTTACGTACTTTGCAATCAGGTTATAGTGTAAAAACAAAATGAATACAAAAAAAATAAACAAACTTTGGGTGCTATTACCCGTTTTGCTGGCTTTTGAAACTGCTTGCAGAAAAAAGAAGACGCAAGCCAATAGTGCTTATGACATCAAGATAAACACCAAAGTAACTGGGTTTTTAGGTGCTGGTGATATTAGAGAAGGTTTTGGTGTCAAAGTTATTTCCAATAGAAAAGTGGAAGAAGAGGTAAATTTAGAACTTACCATAGACGGTGTACCTTTGACTAAAAAAGGTTGCTTCTACAAAGGAAAATTTACAGAAGAAAAAAAATACGTGATAGAATTTGAGATAAAAACTTGTTATGAATTAAATTCAAGAGGAGGTAAAAATATTACAAATGAAAAAGATTTCTTTAAAAAAGACGTAATCGTAAAAATAAATAGTTCAAGTAAAAGTGGCGAAGCAAAAGTTAAGCATACTCAATATGAAATTCGCAACGAAAGTGATTTTGCAGGAATTGAACTAGATGATAAGGGTGACTACGAACAAGTCAATGATATAACGCTATACGAAGGCTTTACACCTTTTGAATTCAATGGGTCTTATAATGGCAAATATAATGATGAGGAACAGAAAAAGATAAGAGGATTAAACATAGCGGGATCCTACGAGAGTGGCAACACAGGATTATTCACAAAGCTGTTGACAAATGCAGTTGTTTTGAACTTATACATAGAAAGCCCTAAACTTAGAGGGGATAAAACAACCAATAATATAGGCGTTGTAGCTGGTGAAAATCTTGGAATTATTATGAATGTTTCTATTAACAATGCTGATGTTCGCAATGGTAATAACGTAGGAATAGTATGCGGTAGCAACGATGGGAAGATTTATTTCAATAGCGTTAAAAATGCTGCTATTGCTGGCGATAATAAAGTCGGTGGAATTGTTGGTAGTAACAACAAAGGTGAATTAAAACTTTCTTATGTAAACGACCTAACTATTTATGAGGCAAATAACAAATATGGTGCACTCGTAGGTGACAATGTAAATAGCAGGGCTGCTGCAAATAGCATAGAAAGAAATTATGCGGAAAAAATCATAAACAAAGGGGGTAACGGTAACATGCTTTTATCTGGTAGCGGTTCCATTGCTATAAATAACCAATTGGTTATAGGTGATAAAAATAATGCTAGTAATTTAAATCCTTCTCCTAACTTATTATCTTCAGTTATTCCAAAAGAAATCAAAGATTTATTAGACAGCGACTTATATAAAACAGGAAAGTTTTTTAAATCAGATAATACATTATTTTTTGAATAACCCAAAAAATTCATATATTAGCCTCCCAAATAGGGAGGTTTTTTTATGCGTTTTTTGGAACATCGTTTTGTGAAAACACTGCTGATGATGGCGAGCAGTACTTTTTTGTATTACCAAGGCGTACAGCCTTCTTATGCTATTTGTTTTGTTGGCTTTGTATTGGGTATTGTTTTACTCGTTTACGCTTGGGGACAAATGGGCTATTTCTACACGCTAAGCCTATCTTTTGGCATGGCTTTTTGCTTTGCTTTTTTTGCCTATCTGCGTTTTCAAGACCAAAAGCAAAACCCAGCGCACTACCTAAACAGCAAACCCAGCAAAGAAAATGTGATGGCGCAAATTATCAGCACGCCGAAAGTGCAAACCAAAAGAATATCTATGCACCTGCGCCTTGTGCAAGGCAAAGACACACTGGGCAATACCCATAAAATCAAGGGCGATTTGCTTGTTTCCATAGTGAAAACAGAACAAAATCAAAACATGCAAATTGGCGATTTTTTGGTATTTCCATTTAACCCAAAACCACTTCCACAAAAAGATATATTGGACGATTTTGATTATGCCAAATACTTGCGGGAACAAAATATTTTCGCCCAACAATTTATTGCTAAAGAGCATTTCGTTCATATACCCCAACACCGAACGAGTCTAGCCTTTACCGCCTTGCGTCTGCAACAAAAAGCCAGCAAAGTACTGCATAAAATTATTCCAAACCCAGAAAGTGAAGCCCTGCTCAATGCTTTGGTGCTTGGGGAAAAATCCAAACTCAGTGCGAATATAAAAAACGCATTCTCTGAAACAGGCGCCATACACGTTTTGGCAGTTTCTGGTTTACATATTGGCATTTTTGCCTGGCTTATTGCCCTGTTGGCAAAACCTTTTAAGCGCATCAAAAAAGCAGGTGTTTTTATAGAAATTGTAACACTCCTATTGATATGGACTTATGCAGGCATCACGGGTTTTTCAGATTCTGTTTTGCGTTGTGCAGGCATGTATAGCATTTTCAAATACTTGCAATGGCGCAAAATTCCCTACACGGCACTAGAAGTGGTTTATTTGTCTGCCATCATTTTGCTCTGTTTTAATCCTTTGCAACTGTTCAGTGTTGGATTCCAGCTGAGTTATGGCGCAGTCATTGGCATACTCACCGTGCTGGAAAAACTAAATAGTTTATACGCCTTTAAAAATAAAATAGCCCATTGGTTTTGGAATTTAAACAACGTTGGTTTTGCTTCGCAAGCGGGCATTTTGCCCTTGGTTTTTTATTATTTTAAAAAATTTCCCGTGCTTTTTTGGCTCATCAATCCTTTTGTAATTTTACTAGCCACAGCAATGCTTCCTCTGACTTTATGTGCGCTTTTTTGCAGTTTTTTCTCCATGCAAATTGCACAGTTTTTGGGCAAATATATTACCATGCTTTGTCAAATCATGCTCAAAGGTGTTTTTTGGCTAGAACAATTCAGTTTTTTAAATATACGTTGGCAAATCAATCATTTGGCGGAAATTGTATTGCTTTATACAGCTATTATCCTGCTGTATCAATCTTGGCAAACGCAAAGGTTTAAATTGCTTTTATCCGCTATTTTTTTGCTCGCTTGCCTGCAAAGTAGCCAATGGTGGTGGCAATACCAAATGAAAGAGCAAGTTTTTATTGCCAGTACGGGGGGCGAAGATTTTTTAATATACATAGATAACCAAGAAAAATACTTGTTTTCCAGCCAAAATGGCAAAGCAGAAAATAAACAAAAAATGTTGCAAAAACTCGCAAAGTATCAAAATGTTGCGCCCAAAATCACCGACACCCTTTACCACGACGATAAAATGCTTGTACAAAACAGATTTTACAAGCAAGAAAACTTATTTTTATTTCCAATACATGGCGTGCTTAAAATCAATCACCCCACAGAAGTAAAAAACTTGCTACCCAAACAATGGCAAGAAAAAACCATTGTTTGGATAACAAGCACGGAGCGCATTTCTCTCCAAGAATTGCACACAAAAATTCCTTTTGAAAAAGTCGTATTATCCGCAAACTTACCACAGAAACACCACAAATGGTATGATGCCCAGGCAAAATCCTTAAACGTAGAAATACACTATCTGTTAAAACAAGGCACTTTTAACGTACTCAATTAGTATGACGATATAGGCAAATGTGTCGCCATAGAATTGCCAAAAATATCCTTGTCAAACTGGTTCAATATCAACCTAGGAATTTCCACAAAATCAACAGAATTTTGCGCAGTTAATTTCTTGTTTGAAATCAAAAAAGACGTGCGCTCCACCTCTGTGTCTCCCCCATGATCAAATCCAGAAGGCTGTCTGCCGTGGTCTGTGTAAATAACCACCGTCCAATCTTCCTCGGCATAATGCGTTCGATTGCTAATGGCTTGACACAAGCGTTTGATATTATCTCCTATTTCTAAAACTGCTCTGTTGTATAAATCTCCATAGCCAAACTGGTGGGCAAGCGCATCAACTTGTTTATAGTGCATAAAAATATACATGGAAGTCGTTTGATACACTTGCAAGTTTTTAATCACCTCGTCTGTCATTCTGACCGTGTAACTATCTATACCACTACCCGTAGCCGAGGTAAACATGGCTTTTTTGATACTAGGCACTTTATTGGGCGCACTCATCAAGCCATCTGTGCTCGTCCAGCCCGCATAACCAACGGTCAAATACTCTGGTTTCCATGCACTCAAAACGGCAAAAATAGTAGGTCTTTGCAAGTCAGCTGGATTGTAAGTATTGCTGCTAATGCCATGCTTTTCCACCCAATTTCCAGTCAAAGAAGTTGCCCAACCTGGAGCCGACCACGTGGGTTCGCCATGTCTAATCATCGCTTTAATAGAAATGCCCTCATTGGCTAGACTATCAAAAGCACGCAAGCGGGTTTGTTTATACTGCTCCTGCAAGGTTTGCAATACGCTGTAAGTCAAACCATCAATTCCTATCACTAAGAACTGCTTGCGTTTAGTGGTTTTTGTTTGTCCTGTTTGCTCTTCAATGGTCTTTGCCACTGAGTTTTTAGCACACGCACTCAGCAGCACTCCCTGTGCTACCAAGATACAAATCCCCGAAAGGATAAAATTTTTGTTACGCATAAAATGATGAAAAAATTGTTGAAATTGCAAGTTATATTTTTTTAGGAAATTTTGCAAGAAAAATAGGTTTTAAAAGCCAGCACGAGATGTTTTATCGCAAAGTATTTTTTGCAAGATGAAATTGAACCCTGCACAGGCATAACCTGTTTTAATCCGCAATCTTTCAGGCAAGGCACACGCAACATATAGGGGCGTATTGAATAAGCCCATTGACTACAACGCCTGCGCCGAAGGTGCAGATTAAACGGACTGTGTCCGTGAAAAATATGCACCAGAAAATGCTTTCAGAGCGGGCTTTTTTTCTTATATTTGTGGTATAAAATTATGGCTAGTACTTTTCAAAACCCCAAGGGCACCCGAGATTTTTTGCCAGAGGAAATGGCACAAAGGCAATATATTTTTGAGACGATAGAAAAAGTATATCAAAAATACGGCTTTGCACGCATAGAAACACCCGCCTTTGAGCGTCTATCTACCTTGATGGGCAAATACGGAGACGAGGGCGACAAACTCATGTTTAAGGTACTCAATTCGGGCAATTACCTCAAAGGTAGCCCACAAAATTTAGAACCTGCTTTTTATCAAGAATCCAGCGAAGGTTTGGATAGCGCGCAAAAAAAAACCTTATCTCGCCTCACCGAACACATTGCAGATAAAGCCTTGCGTTACGATTTAACCGTGCCTTTTGCCCGTTTTGTGGTGCAACACAAGGAAAAATTGCAATTTCCTTTTAAAAGATACCAAATTCAAGCGGTTTGGCGTGCCGACCGCCCCCAAAAAGGCAGATACCAAGAGTTTTACCAATGCGATGCAGACGTGGTAGGCAGTGCGTCTTTGGTACACGAGGTTGATTTTGTACAAATTTTTGATGAAGTCTTGTCAAATTTGGGCATTCCGCAATTTAATATTTGCATAAACAACAGAAAAATTCTCGCAGGTTTGGCGGATTATTTGGGTTTATCTGAAAATTTTACTGAATTTGTACATATTTTAGATGGCTTAGATAAAATAGGCAAAGACCAAGTGATAGAAAAACTACAAGCACTCGGTGCAAACAACCCAAACTTACTCCACGAGATACTCTCTTTATCGGATAAACATGAAGAAAAAATAAATTTTCTTGCCAAAATTGCGCACCCAGAAATTGAAAAAGGCGTAGCCGAATTGTCTTTTATTTTTGAACACACCAAAAAACTGGGCTTAAACAAAGGAAATCTTGTTTTTGATTTGACCCTTGCCCGTGGCTTAAACTATTACACAGGTTGTATTTTTGAGGTAAAAACAAGCGCATTTGAAATCGGTAGCTTGTGTGGTGGCGGGCGTTATGACGATTTAACCGCTGTGTTTGGGCAAAAAGGCTTAACGGGCGTAGGCATATCTTTTGGTGCAGACAGAATTTATGATGTTTTGCAAGGTTTACATTTATTTCCCGAAAAATTGGCGCAAAACCTAGATTTTTTGATGCTCCCCTT
>CANHHI010000071.1 GCA_947460225.1 Flavobacteriales bacterium | reverse complement strand
GTGCTTTTTGTTTGTTGTAATGGTAAATCACCAATTTAGCAAAAAAACCGTATAAAAATCCCAAAAGCATGGGCAAGGGGAAATCTTTGTCTTGTTTGCCAAAATGCAAAGCAATTTGCTGGGCTTTGATTAAATCTTTTTGCGCCAAGGCTTTCTGCCACTCAAAAAGATTGTATTCTTTGCTAATGCCTACGTGCTTTTGCACATCTTCGGGGCTTATCATGGCACCTTTGGGCAGTAAAACCGCCAAACGCTCCAAAATTTTATCTATTTTGCCCAAATCTCCGCCTACGTGTTCTTTAAAAAGCAAAAGTGCATTTGGGGCAAAGCGCAAATCGTGTTTTTTAGCTTGGTTTTCTATCCAGTCGCCGAGTTTGGCATCGGTAATTTTAGGGGTTTCAAAATACACGCCTTTGTCCATAATCGCCTTGGCAATTTTGGTGTTTTTGGCAATGGTTTTGTATTTATGACACAACACAATAATGCTACTGGGCTGTGGATTTTCCAAATAAGGAATAAAATTTTCCAAATTTTTCAAATCTTGGGCTTCTTTGACCAAAATCAGCTGGCGATTGCCCACCATGGGGAAAGAACGAGCCAATTGCAAAATTTGCTCCACGGTGCTATCTTTGCCAAACAAAATGTGCAAATTAAAGGCTTTTTCTTCTTCGGAAAGCACCTCATGCTGAAAATAATGGCTCGTTTGGTCTATAAAAAAAGCCTCCTCCCCCAGCAAAGCATATAAGGGCTTGAATTTTTGGGCTTGCAAATCGGCAAGTAAAGCGTTGTAGGGCATATTATTCAAACATCTGTACGAGTTCTCCAGAGAGCTGTTGCAATTTTAATTCCGATTTTTTTAAGTCCGTGAGCACTTTGTAATAGGTAATTTGCCCATTGATATAGTTCAATTGCGCTTGGCGGTAATCCAAAGACGTTATTTGACCGCTGTTGTAAAGTTCTAAGGCTCTTTTGAGTGTTTTTTGGGTGCGCTCTAAATTTTTCTGTTCTGCATAAAAAATTGCCAAAGCATTTTCAAAAACCATATATGCCAAACGCACATCACTATCTAGTTTTAAAGCCACCCTTTCCTTTTCAAATTCAGCATTTTCCATGGCTATGCGCTGGTTTTGGTTGCGCACGGCTGTTTTTCCACCGTCAAATAATCTCCAAGACGCACTTGCCCCCAAGCGATAGCCCTGACTTTCTTGCTCAGAAGTAAAATCATAAGGGGTTTTATTCATGTTTAAGCTATAACGGGCGTATAAATTTACCGTAGGCATCCATGAACCAATGGTAGAACGGAACAGCAATTGCTCACTTTGCACACGGCGTTGTTTGGCTTGCCACTCCGCATTTTGTTTGCGGGCTTTTTCCAAAAGGCTATCTAGGGCGTAACGGGTTTTAAACTGAACGGCAGTATCTCCTGCAAAACGAATTTCTCCAGAACGAGCCAACATCACATTGATTTGGTTTCTGGCTTTGATGAGTTCGGCTTGGTTTTCCAGCCATTTGATGCTGTCTTTGCTGTAATCCACCTCGGCGGTGAGCAAATCTATGCTGGTGTTTTGCCCATATCGGGTGCGCATTTTCATGCGTTCATAACGCTCCCGAGATAGCTTTACGGATTCGTATAAAGCATCTTCTTGTTGGCTTAAAAAAACATATTGATAATAAGAATCGGCGAGCTGCAAAATAATTTGCTCCAATGCCAAGCGAAAATCCAATTGGGAAATTTTATAATCGTTAATCAATTTTTGGTAATTAAACAACCGGGATAAACCATTGAACAACACAAAACCCAACTCGCCCGACGTGCCAATAACCGTACTCTTAGAATTTTGATAGGTTGATTTTTCTCCTCCACTCACCCTATAACCCTGTGTATTTGCCGTGTATGTTTCGGCGTTCACGCCCAAGGTCGGCAGATAATCGCTATTTAACACACTTTTGTTGTTTTGCGCTTGCTTTTGCTTGCCTTTTTCTATTTTGACATTAAAGTTGCGTTCCAAAGCGATTTTCACGGCATCTTCAAAACTCAGCACTGCATTTTTTTGCACATTGGTATCCAGTAGCACACGCTCCTCGGCTACGGTGGTATTGGGCAAGGTTAAGGTGTCTGCTTGCGCATAATGTTTGCTGGTCAAAAACAGCAGAAATGTAAAAAATATCTTAGTCTTCATGTTCTTGTTGTACATTTTTAATTTCTCTTTCTTGGCTTTCTCTGCTGGGCAGTTCCGCATACCAAAGCCAGTATGTGCCTAATTTTGCATAATTGTATAAATTCACCAACACGGGCAAAACCAGCAAAGTAAGCAAAGTGGAAAAGGCAATGCCGTAGGTAATTGCCACCGCTACGGGAATTAAAAATTGCGCTTGAAAACTGGTTTCAGCAATCAAAGGCGCAAGACCCGCCACAGTGGTTATGGTGGTTAAAAATATGGCTCTAAACCTAGACAAACTGGCTTCTATTAAAGCCTCCTGAAAAAGCAAACCTGCTCTGAGGTTTTGGTTGAATTTGCCCACCAAAACTAGGCTGTCATTAACCACCACACCAATTAAAGCAATCACGCCAAAAAAGGACATAATGTTTAAAGGCAGACCGTGCACATAATGCCCCCAAGCTGCCCCCACCAAGCTAAATAGCGAGAGTAGAATAATCAAAATGGGGTGTCCAAAACTGCGGAAAGTAAAGGCAATAATGGCAAAAATCAAAAAGAAAACCGCCATAATCGGCACCACTGCAGATTTCACGGTTTTATCGGCTTCTTTTTTCTGCCCTTTAAAAAATGCCGTTACGCTGGGATATTTGCGCAAAACAGGGTTGATGATTTCTTCTTGAATGCCATTCATCAAGCGGATAACGTCCTCTTGCTGTGGATTTTTGAGATTAGCCACCACGCTGAGTTCTCGTTTGCCGTCTTGGTGCTTGATTTGCGCAATGCCTCGCTCCATTTTATAGTTGGCAATTTCTTTTAAGGGAATCATCACGCCCGCTGGGGTGCGTATGTACATTTCTTCTAGGTTTTTAATGTTGGAGCGGTAATCACGGCTATAACGCACCCAAATTTTTACCTCATCGGTGCCTCGCTGAAAACGCTGGACTTCATAGCCAAAAAATCCCTCCCGAACTTGGCTAAACACATTGGTAACGGTCATACCCAAGGTATAGGCTTTGTCTTTGAGGCTTAGACGTATTTCTTTGTTGCCCTTTGGTGCATCGGTTGCAACGTCTTTGAGGGCTTGATTTTCACGCAAAGCGAGCAGTATTTCTTGTTCGGCTTTTTGCAAGTCCACCAAATTTTGGCTTTCCACGCTGATGTCTATGGGAAATCCACCAAAAAAAGACATTTTACTGCCATAATTGATGTTTTCCACGCCGTCCACCTCGCCGACAAATTCTTGCACTTTGTTGAGAATATCGGTGTTGGACAATTTGCCCCGTTTGTCTGCTTCTAAAAACCGCAGTTCAAAATTCGCTCCCATGTTGTTTTGCTCACGGTAAGTGTATTTGATGGTTTTTAAGCTGTCTGTGCGCAAGCTGTCGTAATAATGTGCTGCTTTAAAAATACCTTTTTCCACTTGATTGGCTTTTTCTTCTATGAGCATTTCCGAAGCACCCGTAGGCATTTCTATGCTAATGCTCACGAAATCTGGTTCCACACTGGGGAAAAGTGCCATTTTAATGGTGCCTTTTTGCAGGCTTTGCACCGTGAAAAGCGTCAAGGCAATCAACAGACAAAGGGCAAAAAAACTATACGCCAAAGCAAGTTTCAGCACAGGTTTATACAAAGTATCCCGCACCCAAAAAAGGGCGTTTTCTACGACTGTTCTTATCTTATCCCAAAAATTCGGCGTTTTGTTTTCCCCTCTTTTGGGCAAAGCATGCACCAAATGGCTAGGCAAAATAAACAATGCCTCAAACAAAGACACCAAAAGGGTAAGCATCACCACAATGGCTAATTCTTTGAAGAAAGACGCCATATCGCCCTCCATAAAAAAGAAAATGCCAAAAGCCACCACCGTTGTCAAAACAGAAGAAAACACCGAAGGCATCACTTCCAAAGTGCCCTCCACCGCTGCTTGCGTGGCGGTTTTACCTTGTTGGTAATGCAAATATACGTTTTCGGCAATCACAATGCCATCGTCCACCAAAATACCCACCACCAAAATCATGCCAAATAAGGTAATCATGTTGATGGTGATGCCAAAAGCCGAGGCAAAAATAAACATGCCCAAAAACGAAGTGGGAATGCCAAGTGCCACCCAAAAAGCAAGTTTTGGATTTAAAAACAAAGACAAAAACAAAAGCACCAAGAGAATTCCCTCTATGCCATTGACAACGAGCAGTTCCTTGCGGGCGGCAATATTATCAGACGCATCGTAGGTAATCACAAGGGCTTCCTTATGCAGATTTTCGTTATATTGCGCCAGATAATCTTTAACGACTTTGGTATTTTCAAAAATATCTTCTTCTGCGGTGCTATACACGGAAATACTCACGGCACGCACGCCATTGAGCAAGCCTTTTCTTTTGGTTTCGCTCCATTTTTCGTCGATAAGCGCAACGTCCGCCAAATGAACCGTTTTCTGCCCGTCTGATTTAATCACAATATTGGACAAAGATGCCGCATCGTATTTTTTATAAAACGCCCGAATGGTATAATCTTCTTGGTCTGTTTTCACCAAACCGCCCGTTACATCTACGTTATGCGCTCTAATTTTATCCGCTACTTCTCTAAGGGTTAAGCTGTATGACTTTAAACTTTGCTCGTCCAATTCTACCACAATTTCCCTATCTGGAAAACCAGACACCTCCACTTGGGAAACCACGGGAAACTGCAAAAGGTCTTGCTCTATTTTTTGCGCCTCTTCTTTTAGGGCTTCCAAGCCTTGGTTGTTTATATCGCTTAAAAGCAGGGAAATACTGCGCTGGCGGTTGGACACCAAAGAAACCTTGGCGGGTTCCATGCCCGATGGAAAAGACGAAATCTGCGCCACCGCATTTTTGATGTCTTCCAAGGCTTTAGAGGGTTTGTAGCCCTCTTTGATTTTAATGGTAACCGTGCCATTGTTTTCCCTCGCCGAAGAACGATATTCATCTATGCCTTCCACACCTTTGAGGCGGTTTTCAATTTTCGCAATGATGCCCTCTTCTATTTCCACAGGCGAAGAACCTGGGTAAGCGGCACTGATTTGTATGGTTTTGCTCTCCATGATAGGAAACATGGAGTATTTATAACTTTTTGCAGAGAAAAAGCCAAATACCACAATAGCAAACAACACCACCTTAACGGCAACGGCATTGCGTATAAAGTATTCCATGATGTTTTTCATCGTCCTAATCTTTAAACGTTACTTTTTTTCCCTCTGAAAGCCCCGGCGTATTTTGCGTGATGACTTTTGTGCCATCTGGCAAACCCTTAACAATACTTCTGTTTTTGGTTTGTTCTACAAGCTCTACTTTTTTGAATTGCAAAGTGCTATCTGCTTCCACCACATAGACATAAGCCTTGTCAAAAAGTACATTGGAAGGTAAACTATACGCATTTTGTATGGGACTGGCTTTGATTTCTGCATGCAAAAATAAGCCCTCGTACAAATCCGTTCCTTTTACCGCCACCGATACCAAAGCCGTTTGGCTATCATCTACTTTTTTGTTGATGCGTATGATGCTGGCAGGGTAAGTTTTGTTGTTTTCTGGATTGCGCACCCGCACCGATTCGCCCACATGCAGGGCGTCTATGTATTTAGGCGACAAAAACAAGCGCAAGGTGTAGTTGTCCATGGCGATAAATTCACCGAGTTTCTGCCCAGCACGCACCAAAGTGCCTGGGTTGATGTTACCCTCAGAAATATAGCCCGCAAAAGGTGCGTGAAAAGTATATTTCTGCCATTTGGCTTCTAGGTTTTTTAAATCGTAATATTGAGTAAAAATTTGCTTGCCCACAAAAAACATTTTTTCCTTTTCCGAAGAAAAATCTGGAAATGGGGCAATGGTTTTTTCCAAATCAAATTGGGCTATATATGCCTGCCATTTGTCGTATTCTTTGGGGAAATCTATTTTGATGTCTGCCAGTGCGCCGTACAAAGCACTCAAAAGACTGTTCTTTTTGGCTTGCAATTGCGTGCGGATTTCGCTGTCGTCTAATTTAAAAAGCACAGCACCTTTGTTGAAAAAATTGCCCTCCCTAAACGGTGCAGCACTTGACAAGAAAACCCCCGAATATTCAGCAAATATTTCTATTTTTTGCTCTGCCACTAGTTTTCCCGTAGCCTCCAAAAAATAGTCCACTGTGCGATTTTTGACAAGTTCCACTTGCACACGCAAACGTTTAGGTGCGTTGTTGTCTCTTGCGCTATTGCTGTCAGTCACTGCATTTTCTGCATTTCTTCTGCCTTTTTTGGGTGCGCCACCCATCACCTGCTCTGGATTTTGGGATTTTTGCCCGTATTTTTGCCCTGCTTTGGCTGTTTCTTTGGGTTTGCCAAAATATGCCACCAATGCCACAAGCAAAGCACCCGACACAGATACAATTACTCTGCGCCAAAAAAGTTGTTTTTCCGTTGGTTTCATTTAATTTATTTTGTGTGTTCGTATTTGGGTTGCAAGTTACGAAAAAAAACAATAAAACCGCCTAAAAAATCAAGCGTGGCAAATTGCCACGCTTGAAAAATAGTTAAGGCTATAAATCTAGCACACAACGCACCTGCAAACCGCTTAATCGGTGTTTGCGCACCAAATAAGCCCGAGAGCCTTTGGTGGGCGGAACCTTAGCCTGCGTACCGTCATAAGTAAACATCGTATTTGGCGTAACGGAAATTCCCGCCGAATCATCTCCATTGATAATATCTAAGTAAAAGGCATACGCATAAGCCGTAGGCATAGACAAACTGGATTTATAGGCATCATGAATTAAATCATAAGTGTGTGTATTATTTGTGGCTATCCTCGTTCCTGGGTGTCTCCATTCGTCTTTATCGGTATCTGCGCCCACATCTGCCGTCCAGTAATACGCCCAATTGCGCAGTACAGGGTCTCCTTGATTGATTTTGATGCGCTTTGGTTTGTTTTCCGTGAGCTCTATTTCATAATTCGAAGTAGGAGACAAACTGCCTGGAAACTCCGGAATACTCATAGAAACAGGATATTGAAGGTCAGCATTAGCATAACCAGAAAACTGACCTTCTGCTTGTGTGCCAATATGGCTGATATAATAACCCCATATATTAGACGTTGTTACCTGGTCGGGTATTAAATCCCAATGAGGTTCCGTTGTTGTAGCAGGAGTAGCTTGAAGACCCAGAGGATTCCCGCCTGCTCCTATACTTGCTGCAACAACATGCACAGGGCTATATTCATTTTGTTGCTTAGAATTAGTGGGTTGTACCATAGCCAGTAATTTTCTATTGGTATATAAATCCACGAGAGTAGAACTGTTATAAGTCTGACCCGGCGTATAAGGGTCCGTTCCAT
>CANHHI010000070.1 GCA_947460225.1 Flavobacteriales bacterium | reverse complement strand
GGTGGTGATTGAACACAATATAGACCTCATCAAAAACGCAGATTACGTGATAGATTTGGGTGCAGAGGGTGGCGACAAAGGCGGGCATTTGGTGTTTGCAGGCACCCCCGAAGAACTTGCCAAATGCAAAGATTCTTACACAGGGAGGTTTTTGATATTTTAACGTAGAGAAAAATATTGTTTTTCGTGATTTTATATCAGAAAAAAAACCTAACTTTGCAAAAGTTATCATTTAGTATAAATTCATTATGTCTATGAGCATTTTTATTATTTTGGGGTTGATGTTTATTTTTGCCATTTTACCCATCGGCATTTACAACAGTTTGGTGCAATTGCGCAACAATAGAGAAAATGCTTTTGCTAATATAGATGTGCAACTCAAACAAAGACACGATTTGATTCCGCAACTTGTTAGCACTACAAAAGCTTACGCTTCTCATGAACGTGAAACCCTAGAAAATCTAACCAAAGCTAGGCAAACAGCAATTTTAGCTGGTACCATAGAAGAAAAGATTGTTGCGGAAAAAGCGGTAGCAGATGCCCTCCGTCATTTTAGCATCCAAGTAGAGGCTTATCCAGATTTAAAAGCCAATAGCAACTTTTTGCTTCTTCAAAATGAAATGGCTGACCTTGAAAATAAACTAGCCGCTACAAGACGTTTTTTTAATTCCGCTACCAAGGAATTCAATGTGTCAGTAGAAAAATTTCCAAACTTAATTTTGGCAAAACTGTTTGGGTTTCAAAGGTTGAGCATGTTTGATTTGGCAGAACAAAGAAAAGATATAGAAGTTGCGCCTGAAATTAAGTTTTGATATAGCATGAAATACATTGGCTTGCAGGAGCAAATTACACGCAACAATAGAAAATCTATTGCTTTACTTTTGAGTTTCCCCTTACTTATTTTGGGTTCTATTTATATTTTTGTTTTACTGTTATATGGTAGCAGTATGAAAGCAAATATTATTTTATTTGGGATTGTGCCTTATGTGTTAATAGGTATTTGCTTGTGGTTTTATATTGCATTTTTATCGCATACAAAAATTATTGAAAAAGCGACCAACTCATTCACCTTAGACAGAAAAGAAAATCCCCGCATTTACAACATTGCGGAAAACCTTTGCATGGGTGTAGGTATGGAAATGCCACGCTTGTGTGTGATAAACAGTACTGCCTGCAATGCGTTTGCAAGTGGTTTGACTAGAAAAACATACACTGTAACTGTTACACAAGGATTGATGGACACGCTGACTGATGAAGAATTAGAAGGTGTGATTGCCCATGAACTTTCGCATATTCGGAACAAAGACGTTCGTCTTTTGGTGTTTAGCGTTATTTTTGTAGGTATTTTACACTTTATTTCTCGGGCTATAACTTCTTTAATGTTTATATTAGGTAGTTTTTTTAGTGCTGTTTATTTTGGGCGTTCCCAAAAAAAAGATGAAGGCAAAGGTAAACTTGCTTTATTGCCATTGTTTGCCATTTCATTTTTTGTTTTAATTTTGGCGAAAATCGTATTTGCTACTACTTATTTTATATCCGTCTTGCTTAAATTTTTATTAAGTAGAAAACGTGAATATCTAGCAGATTCTGGTGCCGCACAAATGACGCAAAATCCATTAGCTCTGGCATCTGCTTTGCGTAAAATATCGGTTAATCATAGCGTAGAAAAAGTTTCGGCAACAAATATTTGCGAAATGTTTATAGAAAATCAATCTAATTATTTTAGTGGTTTTTTACGTGTGTTTAACAGCCTATACGCCACACACCCGCCAATGGCTCAACGCATAGCTCTTTTAGAGCAGTTTTAATAAAAAGTCAAATCCCCACCACCAAAGCCATTTTTAAGGCATTGGAAATGGGGGTATTTCTGCTGAGTGCCAAAGCGTGGGCAAAGTGCAAGGTAAACATTTTATAACTTGCCCCCAAACCATAAGTAATGTGGTTTTTAAAGGCTTTGCTCGGGTCTTGATAGATATAACCCACACTAAAACTGAACATATCTTTGTAACGGTACTGCACAGCAGTTTTCCAAGTAATTTCACGCATTTCTTCCGAAAAACGACTGCCTTTTTCCACACGATAGGTTTGGGTTTGGCTGTCAAAAAATACCGTGCCAGGCGCATCATAAAAAGACTGAAAAATTGCCTGCAAAGGGCTAATGTTTGCATCATAGCCACTCACAAGGGTTTGCGGCGCTTTGATTTCCCAAGCATAGCGTGCAGGCGTGGGTACGAGCATTTTACTTGCCTCACCGAGCAAAACGAGCTTGTGGTCTGCATGCAAAGCAAAAATATGCCCTGTGCCTATGTTTAAACTCGCTGGTAAAAAGTGTTTTTGCAAACTGCCTGTGTAGCGCATTGTTGTGCCAATATTTTGCACCACCACACCCAAGGAAAAACCATATAAAACCGTAAATTCTTTTTGGTAATACACCGCCAAGTCAGTTGCAAAACCTTGTGCTTGTCTAGTTTGCACACCTTGGTCAAAGTGCGCAATACTGCTATATAGATATTTTATTTTAAGCCCCAAAGCAAAATTTGGTGTGGCTTTAAACACGCCCCCCACTTGCAAGGCTATATCTTTTGGAAAACCCATTCCCAAGGAGTTTCCCTGCAAATCGCTGTACATAATTTTACCCGAACTGAAAAAATCCAAACCCGTGGTTAAAGCCCAAGATTTGTGGAGCTTATGTGTTGTGGACACATTGAGCAAATACGCATCAGCTATGATTTCCCTTTGCCAAGGCAAATAACTCAAAGCAAAGTGGTGTTTTTTTGCCTCTTCGTAAAACGGAACTTTGGCAAGGTTTCCCGCCGCGTCTAATCCAGAGGGCATACTTGCCGTAAAAATCTCCGCCTGTGCCGAGGCGTTGGCATCAAGTCCTGCTTGCAAATAAGGCAAAACATAGCGCAAAGGATTATAAGGCGCAGTTTTCGCAACGCCCAAAACCCCTATCAAAAACAAAATTGCCTTGCGCATCGGTTGCAAATATAGGAAAATCTGGGTGGTTTTAAAATAGTTTTATGTATTCTTGGAAAACATACATTTTACCAATATTCCCCTTTTTTCCTGTTTTTGCCATTTTCACCCCTTTTAGAATACCCATTTTTTCCATTTCGTCTAGTAGCGTATAAGCTGTTGGAATAGAAACCTTTGTAATTTCTACCACCGTGTGTGGTTTTATAATAGGTTCTTTATACAAATACTCCATGATTTTAAGCAAATGCCTACTCCTTGCGTGGTTTGTTTGGATTTTTATCTCCGTATCTTGTTTTAATTTTAATACAGCATCAAAGGTTTTAACACCATTTTGTGCGGTTTCTATGATACCTGTTAAAAAAAATTTAAACCACTGTTTAATATCATTTTTGGTTCTCACATTCATCAAATTGTCATAATACAGCTGTCTATTTCGCTCAAAAAAATCAGATAAATATAGAATAGGGTTTTTTAACATTTTTTTCTCAACCAAATAAAGAACAATCAGCAGTCTGCCAACCCTGCCATTCCCGTCTAAAAAAGGGTGAATGGTTTCAAATTGATAGTGAACCAAGGCTATTTTTAACAATTCTGGAAATTGAAATTCCTCGTTGTGCACAAATTTTTCCAAATCCCCCATCAGTTCTTGCACGGTTGCTTGAATAGGCGGAACAAACACCGCATCATTGATAGAGACCCCACCTATCCAATTTTGACTGCTTCTGAATTCCCCCGGCAGTTTATTTTTTCCTCTAACGCCTTGCAAGAGTCTTTTATGGGCTTGTTTTATCAATCTAATAGAAAAAGGCAAGGTTTTCAGCTGTTCTATGGATTCATTCATGGCGTCTATGTAGTTGTGCACTTCCTCCCAATCGTCCTTTTTGTCGGCACTTACATCTTCAACATCTAAAATAACATCTTCAATGTTGGTTTGCGTACCTTCTATTTTAGAACTTTGAGAGGCTTCTTTACGCACGTGCATGCTGATGAATAAATCAATGTCGGGAACGTGTTCCGAGTACATGTCTAGCTTACCCAATTCCATAGATGCCTTAGACAACAACATAATAATGTCCATGTCTTCTAAAAACCATTGCCGGTTGATAAAATTGGGCTGAAAACTTTTGTAAGAACCTTGATTTTGGTATTGCCCTGCTTTAAAATTTTTCATAAACGCCTGATATTATAATACAAATATACTATTTATTTAAAAAAACAAAGATTATTTTAAATAAATAAGACTTATTTTTAAAAAAATGCACGAATTTTAAATAAATCGCATTCGTTTTTAAATATTAGGTGTTTATTTTAAATAAACAAGCGCTAATTCTTGCCCTTGCTCATTTAATTTCCCCCAGCAAAAACTTGCCCATCTAGCAAATAAATTATATCTTTGGTGGCATTTTGGTAGCCATGAAACATCTCAAAACGAAGGAAGAAATTGAACGCATGCGGGAAAGTGCGCAACTGGTGTCCAAAACTTTGGGCATGCTTGCAGAACATATCAAACCAGGCATCAGCACACTAGAATTAGACAAACTTGCCGAAACGTTTATCAGAGACCATGGCGCAAAACCAGGGTTTTTGGGTTTATATGGTTGCCCTAGCACTTTACTGATTTCCGTGAATGAAGCGGTGGTGCATGGCTTGCCCAGCAAAAAACCCTTACAAGACGGCGACATTGCTTCTGTAGATTGTGGGGTTTTGTGGCATGATTTTTATGGCGACCACGCCTATACTTTTGAAGTGGGCGAAGTAAAACCCGACATCAAAACGCTTTTAGAAACCACCAAAGAAAGTTTATATTTGGGTGTGTCGCTGTGTCAGTCGGATAAAACCGCTGGCGATGTGGGGCATGCCATTCAATCTTTTTGCGAAAGCAAAGGCTACGGCGTGGTGCGTGAACTCACGGGGCATGCGCTCGGCAAAAGTTTACACGAAGAACCACCCATGCCCAATTACGGCAAAATCGGCAAAGGTCCAAAACTGGAAAATGGCATGGTGCTCGCCATAGAGCCTATGGTCAATATGGGTACGCATAACGTGGTGCAATTGTCCGATGGCTGGACAATTATCAGCAAAGACAAAAAACCTTCGGCACACTTTGAACACAATGTGGCGATTTGGGAAGGTGAGCCTGTTCTTTTATCTACTTTTGATTATATTTATGCGGTTTTTCAAAAACAGCATGTCGCCTATACCGATTACTACGACAAGTATTTCCCAGAAAAACCAAAGGCAACCATTTAGGTTGCCTCATCCACTCTTTCATACAATAACCTTCTCGTCGAAGATAGCTTTCATAACAAAGTTAATAAAAAATTTAACTGCGCAAGTTTTTCTCCATTTTTTTTATTTTTTTTCAAATGCCTCTTCAAACCTTAGACCCACGAAAAGTACTCCAACAATATTGGGGTTATGATGCGTTCAGACCCTTGCAAGAAGATATTGTGGTGTCGGTTTTGCAAGGCAGAGACACCTTGGCACTGTTGCCGACAGGCGGTGGCAAATCTATTTGTTTTCAAGTGCCTGCCCTGTGCAAAGAGGGTTTGTGTTTGGTGGTTTCGCCTTTAATTGCCTTGATGCAAGACCAAGTAGAAAATTTAAAATCTAGAAATATTCCTGCGGCTTGCTTGGTGCAAGGCATGACTTTCAAAGAAATAGACGAGATTTTGGAGGCTTGTATGAATGATGGCTATCGGTTTTTGTATGTGTCGCCAGAACGTTTGCAAAGCGAATTGTTTTTGGAGCGGTTTAAGCAAATGCCCATCAATTTGATTGCCATTGACGAAGCGCATTGCATTTCTCAATGGGGCTATGATTTTCGTCCGCCTTATTTGCAAATTGCCCAGGTGCGTGTGCATCACCCCAAAGTGCCTATTTTGGCACTCACCGCCACCGCCACCAAGCACGTGGTGCAGGACATTCAAGACAAATTGCACTTTGCCAAACCCAATGTGTTTGAAAAAAGTTTTGCCCGTGAAAATATAGCCTATAAAATTGTGCAAAGCCAACAGAAATACAAAGATTTGGTGGATTATTGCAAAACGCAAAAAGGCACAGGCTTGGTCTATGCTTCTAGCCGAAAAGGCACCGAAGCCATGAGTCAGCTTTTGATACAAGCGGGTATTTCTTCGGATTTTTATCATGCGGGATTGGATAAAATAAGCCGAGCCACAAAACACAAAGATTGGATAGACAATAAAACCCGTGTGATGGTGGCAACCAACGCCTTTGGCATGGGCGTGGACAAACCCGATGTGCGCTTTGTGGCACACGTGGACATTCCCCAAAGTCCAGAGGCTTATTTCCAAGAAGCGGGCAGGGCGGGCAGAGATGAACAGTATGCGGAAGCCACGCTTTTTTTTGAGGAAAAAGACCCTGAAAACTTGGAAAAACAAGTATTGACCAGTTATCCTGAACCCGAAGAGGTGCGCAAGGTGTATCACGCTTTGTGTAATTTTTTGCAAATTCCCTTGGCGCAGGGCGAAAATCAAAGTTTTAGTCTAAATTTAGCACAATGGACGAGCAATTTTGCACTTAATCCAAATGTGGCGCATTATGGCTTGAAAATTTTGGCATTGGAGGAATATTTGGTTTATGAAGAAGAGAGCTACAGCCGTTCAGCGGTGCATATCTTAAAAGACCGCAAAGAAATTTGGCAGTACATAGAAGATAACCACAAACATGCGGTGATTTTGCGCTTTTTGTTGCGCCAGTATGGTGGTGTTTTGCATGAAGCTGTGCCTGTTTATGAAAAACAATTGGCTCGGCTTTGCCATTGCACGGTGGAAAAAATCGTGGAAGAACTTTTGGCTTTACACGAAAAGCAATGGCTTGTGTATCACGTGGGTAAGCAAGAAGCACGCATTGCGTTTTTACAAAATAGAATGGTTAGTGAGCATCTGCGTTTCAGTGCAGCGCGTTATTTTGCCCGAAAAAATGAAGCCCTGCGCAAAATGCGTGCCATGCAGTATTTTGTGTCTAAAAAAATATGCAGGAGTGTGTTTTTATTGCAATATTTTGGGCAAAATTTTGCGGAAGAATGCGGACATTGCGATATTTGTTTGATGCAAAAACCCAAAGAAATGCTACACAAACAGGTTTTTGACAATACCTTAAATCAATTTTTTGCCACAAAAAAAGCCTTGTATTATTACCAAATTCCGCCATTGTTTCAAGCCTATCCCTTAAAAAGTGTGTGGGCTTTGGTGCATGAAAAAATTACCGCCCATGAATTCTTAGACAAAGGAACTTTTTTGTGCCAGGCGGGCTTAGATTGAAAAAAAAATCGTAAATTTGTCGGTTACATCTTTTGAGTACATGTATCATATCCCCGCACTTTTAACCGACACCTTGAAGGCTTTGGCAATCAAGCCAAATGGTCGTTACGCCGATTTTACTTTTGGTGGTGGCGGACATAGCCGTGCCATTTTAGAAAACCTAAGCCCAGAGGGCAAACTTTACGCTTTTGACCAAGACCCCGATGCGGTGCAAAATATTATGCCCGATGAACGTTTGCAGTTTTTTGCGCATAACTTTAAAGATGCTTTGAAGGTTTTACAAGAGGCTGATGCACTGCCTTTGGACGGCATTTTGGCAGACCTTGGCGTGTCTTTTC
>CANHHI010000069.1 GCA_947460225.1 Flavobacteriales bacterium | reverse complement strand
CGCCAGTTTTTGATAACGGCGGTGGTGATGGGGATTATCGGCATGCTCCTTTCTATATTCTTCCGTTTGCAAATTGCTTACCCAGGTGAAAAATTTGCTATTTTGAATTTTTTCCTCGGCGATAAATGGGCACCAAACGGCGTTTTAGATCCAAACATGTATTTGGGTTTGGTAACCATGCACGGAACTATTATGGTGTTCTTTTTATTGACAGCAGGTTTGTCGGGGACTTTTTCTAATTTGCTAATCCCCTTGCAAATTGGCGCAAGAGATATGGCTTCTGGCTTTATGAATATGCTTTCTTACTGGATATTCTTTGTGTCTTGCATCATTATGTTGGTATCGCTTTTTGTGGAAAGTGGACCAGCCATGGCAGGTTGGACGGTTTACCCGCCCCTATCGGCTTTGGAGCAAGCCATACCGGGTTCTGGTTTGGGAATGACTTTGTGGCTTTTGTCTATGGCACTTTTTATTGTGTCTTCTTTGCTTGGTTCTTTGAACTACATTGTTACCGTGCTTAACTTGCGCACCATTGGCATGAAAATGACTAGATTGCCACTCACCATTTGGGCGTTTTTCTTTACTGCCATTTTGGGCGTGGTGTCTTTTCCAGTGCTTTTGTCTGCGGCAGTTCTTTTGATTATGGATAGAATGGCTGGCACAGCGTTTTTCTTGTCAGATATTTACATTGGTGGGGAAGCCCTAGATGTGGTTGGTGGTTCACCTTTGCTATTTGAACATTTGTTTTGGTTTTTGGGACACCCCGAAGTGTATATCGTGATTTTGCCAGCATTGGGCATTACCTCTGAAATTATTGCCACAAATTCTCGCAAACCTATCTTTGGGTATCGTGCGATGATTGGTTCTATTATGGGTATTGCCGTTTTGTCTTGCGTGGTTTGGGCGCATCACATGTTTGTAACGGGCATGAACCCATTTTTGGGTAGCGTGTTTACCTTCACAACCTTATTGATTGCTATTCCTTCGGCGGTTAAAGCCTTTAACTACCTTTCTACACTTTGGAAAGGCAATATCCGCTTAACGCCTCCGATGCTCTTCTCTATTGCCTTGATTTCTACTTTTGTAACAGGTGGTTTGACAGGGATTATCTTAGCGGACAATGCTTTGGATATTACCGTGCACGACACCTATTTTGTGGTGGGGCACTTCCATATCGTGATGGGACTTTCTGCGGTGCATGGAATGTTTGCAGGGGTTTATCACTGGTTTCCAAAAATGTTTGGGCGCATGATGAACAGCAAACTGGCTTCTTTGCACTTTTGGATAACTTTTATTTGTGCTTACGGCGTGTTTTTCCCTATGCACTTTACAGGTTTGGCAGGAACGCCTAGAAGATACTACGAAAATTCAGCCTTGCCCTATTTGGAGGGTTTGCACCACTTGGATATTGTGATCACAACTTTTGCCATTATAGCGGCTTGCGCACAGATTTTGTTTTTGATTAACTTTTTCTACAGCATGTTTTATGGCGAGAAAGCCACACAAAACCCTTGGCAAGCAAACACCTTGGAATGGACAACGCCTGTGGAACACATACACGGCAACTGGGAAGGGGCTTTGCCAGAAGTACACCGTTGGCCCTACGATTATTCTAAACCAGATTTGAAGGAAGATTTTGCCCCACAAAATATGCCCCTGCAAGCTGGCGAAGAAGCTGGACATTGATGGTTTAAACTTCAACATATCATATAAACCGCTCCCATTTGGGGGCGGTTTTGCATCAGAGATGCTTTTCATCTGCACCTGCGGTGCAGGCTAGATACCCAGCGATGAAAGCCTGCCGAAGGCAGAAAACGTGCAGGGTTTGCCTGCCCTGCGAAGCAGAATAAAACGGACTGTGTCCGCATCAGAGATGCTTTATTTTCATATTTTTGGTTTAAGTATTTGGAAATTTCTTACCTTTGCCTAAGGTTTGGCTATGAAAAAATGGCTTTTGAGTTTGTGCCTTTGTGGCGGTCTGTTGCTTGCACAAGACAAGTACGAAAATCTTGCGGACTATAAATTAGCCCAGCAAGCCTATAACTTGGGACATTTTCACCAAGCGGTGGAACATTTTTTGTTTGTTTTTCCAAAGGTAAAGTCTGTGGAGGGCAAGGGGAAAATTTGTTGGCATTTGGGCAAGTCTTATCAATTGATGCACCAATACATACAAGCCGAGCAGTGGTATCTCAAAGCCATCAGAAGCACCTTTTTCCCCAAAGAAACTTTTATTGCGCTGGCAGAAGTGTTGCAGGCGCAAAACCGCTATGACGATGCGCTGACTCACCTCAACACCTATAAAGAACAATATGGCGCAGACCTCGCTTTGGAGAACGCCCTGCGTTCCATACAGTTTGCCCAAGACGAAAGCAAAAACACAACAAGATATCAAATCAAAGCAGAAACTTGGCTGAACTCCATTCGGGCGGATTTTAATCCCCGTTTGTATCAAGACGACCGTTTGTTGCTGTTTAGTTCCTCCCGAGAGGCGGGGCAGAATTTTCAGTTCTCCCCCATTACGGGCGAGCCTTTTTTGAATATATTTTATGCCGAAAAAGATGCCAAAGGCAAGTGGTCGTTTCCGCAACCCTTTGACAGAAGGGTCAATTCAGACCAAAACGAAAGCGATGCTGCCCTAGACCCCGAAGGGAATTTTTTATATTTTACCCGTTGCCCCAAGCAGGAGGGCAAAATTTCGCCTTGCCATATTTACCAAAGCAGAAAAAATCAAACCGAATGGGAAACCCCAACCATTGTGGAGGGTTTAAAGCCAGCCAAAGATATAAACGCAAGTGTTCTTCACCCTTTTGTGAGCGCAGACGGGGAACATCTGTTTTATGCCTCTAATGCCAAAACCGAGGACAGCAAAGGCGGTTTTGACATTTGGGTATGCAAAAAAGCAGAACAAGGTAAATGGAAGGATTGCGAGGTTTTGCAAGGCGAGGTAAACACGGCAAAAAACGAGTTATATCCGTATCTGCGCCACAATGGCGATTTATATTTTTCCTCCGATGGACATTTGGGCATGGGTGGACTGGATATTTTCCTAGCAAAACCACGCAAAAAAAATGCTTTGCACTTTGAAAAAGTGGAAAACTTGGGCTATCCCATCAACAGCGGTGCAGATGATTTTGGGATATGCTTTGAAGCCGAAAGCAAAGAAATCACCAAAGGCTATTTTAGTTCCAATAGGATTCCCGAAGAAAGAGATAATTTGTATGGATTTGTGTATCAAGCCATGCGCTTTGATTTGCTGGTGAGCGCACGCTACGAAGACACAGGCTTGCCGATTATGAATGCCAAAGTGGTGTTGGAAGGGCAAGGCGCAGACAGTGCGGTGCATGTGTTGTACACGGGCAAAAACGGCAGTGTGAGCTTTTTGGAAAATCCCGAAAACTTGCGCTATGTCAAAGAAAATTCAACTTATACCCTTACCGTTTCCAAACCTGAGGACAAAGTGCTGAGTCAGCATCAAATTTTTTCCACCAAGGGCAGAACCAAAAGCGATAATTTCTTTTTGAATTTTACCGTCAAAGTGGATAGGCAAAAACCCCTCGCTTTTCCAGAAGTGCGCTATGATTTAGACCAATGGACTTTGCAAGTCAATAAAACGGTAAATTCCAAAGATTCTTTGGACTATCTATTTGATTTGCTTTTGGACAATCCCAGCATTGCCATACAAATTCAAGCCCATACAGACAGCCGAGGTGCTGATGATTACAATTTAAAATTATCCCAAAAGCGTGCAGAGGCTTGTGTGGATTATCTGGTCAATGAAAAAGGCATTGACAAAAATCGTTTGAGTTCGGAGGGCTTTGGCAAAAACCAATTGCGCTACGATGACGCTTTTATTGCCCAACAGCCAGAAGAAGAACAAGAAAATTATCACCAAAAAAACCGCCGCACGGAGTTTATCATCACTTCGTGGGATTATAAAAAGCATTCCCCTATTCAACCATAATTATGTTAAACACGCAACAAATTGAAGAATTACTCGGCGCAAACGCCAACTTGCTCACACACCAAAGCAAAACCATTCCCAGTGCCATGTTGCACACACCTGGGTCAGATTTTGTAGATAGAATTTTTGTGCATTCCAATAGAAGTCCACAAGTTTTGCGTGCTTTGCAGGCTTTATACGGCACGGGCAGATTGGCACACAGTGGTTATTTGTCTATTTTGCCCGTGGATCAAGGCATAGAACATTCAGCAGGTGCGTCTTTTGCGCCAAATCCCATTTATTTTGACCCAGAAAATATTGTCAAACTAGCCATAGAAAGCGGTTGCAATGGCGTGGCATCTACTTTTGGCGTGCTGGCTTCTGTTTCCAGAAAATATGCGCATAAAATTCCATTTATTGTTAAAATAAACCACAACCAACTTTTGACTTATCCCAACGAGTTCAATCAAATTTCTTACGGAAGTGTTGATGATGCGTATAATTTAGGTGCCGTTGCTGTGGGCGCAACCATTTACTTTGGCTCAGAGGAATCCAATAGACAAATTACGGAAATTGCCAAAGCCTTTGAAAGGGCGCATCAATTGGGCATGGCAACTATTTTGTGGTGCTATTTGCGCAATGACGGATTTAAAAAAGACGGCGTGGATTACCACAGTGCCAGCGATTTGACCGCACAGGCTAATCATTTGGGCGTAACCATTCAAGCCGATATTATCAAACAAAAATTGCCTACGAATAATGGCGGATTTAAAGCCATCAATTTTGGCAAAACGCACGACAAAGTGTATAGCGAACTGAGCAGCGAAAATCCCATAGATTTGTGCCGTTACCAAGTGGCGAACTGCTACATGGGGCGTATTGGACTCATCAATTCTGGGGGCGAGTCCAAAGGGGCTTCGGATTTAGCAGAAGCTGTTTATACCGCTGTGGTGAACAAAAGAGCGGGCGGACAAGGCTTGATTGCTGGGCGCAAAGCCTTCCAAAAACCTTTTGCAGACGGGGTAAATATGTTGCAGTCTATTCAAGACGTATATTTGAACAAAGATATAACTTTGGCATAAAAAATCATTCTCATGGCTTGGTTCAAAAGACAAACAAACGCAATACACACCGCTACGGAGGACAAAAAAAAGGAAACCCCAGACGGTTATTGGTACAAAACGCCCTCTGGGGTGATTGTGGATCATTATGATTTAAATCAAAATAATTTTGTATGCACCGTGGACGGGCATCATTTGCGGGTTTCGCCTGTGCAGTATTTTGGCATGCTCTTTGATGGAGGTGTTTATACTGAATTAGAAACGGAAGTTGCGCCAACCGACCCGCTGGATTTTGAGGACACCAAAAAATATAAAGATAGACTGCTAGAAGCCCAGAAAAAAACAGGGCAAAAAGATGCTTTGCGTTTGGCTGTAGGCAAGGTAGGCGAGCGCAGTTTGGTGGTGGCAGCCATGGATTTTGGTTTTATTGGCGGCTCAATGGGTGCTGTGGTGGGTGAAAAAATCGCCCGAGGCATTGATTACGCCATTGCCCATCGCTCTGCATTTATGATTATTTCTCAATCGGGTGGCGCACGCATGATGGAAGCTGGTTTTTCGCTGATGCAAATGGCGAAAACTTCTGCCAAGCTCGCTCAATTGGCAGATGCAAAATTGCCTTATATTTCCTACATCACCGACCCAACAACGGGCGGGGTAACGGCATCATTTGCCATGTTGGGCGATGTGAACATAGCAGAACCAGGAGCTTTGATTGCCTTTGCGGGTCCAAGAGTAGTCAAAGAAACCATTGGCAAGGATTTGCCAGAGGGTTTTCAGACTTCGGAATTTTTGTTGGAACACGGATTTTTAGATTTCATCATAGACCGCAGAGAAATTAGAGAAAGAATAGCCTTATTGTTGAAATTCTTCGCCGCTTAACGTAACTTTGTGTTATGAATTGGTTTAAACGAGGAATGAAACTGTTATTTTTTACACTTGTGGCGATTTTTGCGCTACTGAACACTTATTTGATGCTTAGTAAAAATACTTTTTTATACGGTGCCGTGGCAAAAACTTACTTAAAGGGCAAAGATGCGCCCACCATTTTTGATTTAGAGGAGTTTGACAGCTTGCCTGTTGAAAACAATCCAAATGCGGTGCTGGCTTTGCCCAAACACAACGTGCAAATAGATTTGCCCAAAGATATTTTAGACACCATAAAATCTGCAAAAACAGCGTCTTTATTGGTGTTGAAAGACGAGCGGATTGTTTATGAATACTACCGAGCGGATATTGCCAAAGATAGCCTAACCAATTCGTTTAGCATAGCGAAAACCATTGTGAGTCTTTTGGTGGGTAAAGCCATAACGGCAGGAATTATTCAAAGTTTGGACGAGCCTATTCTGAATTATGTGGTGGCTTATCAAACCCCTGCACGCAATCACCTTACGTTTAGGCATTTACTGAGCATGAGCAGCGGCATGCACTGGCAAGAAAGTGGGATAAATCCGCTCTCGCACAACGCAAAAGCGTATTATGGCGATGACCTTACCGGAATGATGCTGGACTTGAATTTTCCTAGACCGAGTGGCAAAAATTTTCTCTATCAAAGTGGCTCTACGCAATTGGTGGCTTGGGCTTTGCTTGCAGCTATTCAAAAACACGCCGAAGAAAAAGGACTGAAAACTTGGGCAAAAAGTTTAAGTGAATACGCACAAGAAGAAATTTGGAAACATACAGGCGCAGCAAAACCTGCTTTTTGGCAATTGGATAGACCTGGTGGCATAGAGAAAGCATTTTGTTGTTTTTACGCCACCACCGAAGATTTTGCCAGATTGGGGCATTGGACGATGCAAGAAAGCAGAAAATCCACGCCATTTGCGGATTATATCCATTTAGCCCAAACCGCAGACACAACACTTTGGGACGCTGAATTTGAGGAACAAAATAGACGCTATGGTTTGGCTTTTTGGCTCACGCAATACCAAGGCGAGACTATTCCCTATTTTTCGGGAAATTCTGGGCAATATATTATTTTGGTGCCTAGCAAGAATGTAGTGATTGTGCGCAAGGGCGAGCAAAAAATATATCCCAAAAAAGGCAAGGGTAATCCCATAGATGTGGATTTTTATGTACAACACATACTCACAGAAATAGATGCGCTATGAAAAGCGTGGCAATAAAAAATCTAGCGGATTTAGAAAATTGGGCGATAAATTTTTATCAAACATTTGGCAAACAAAGGGTTTGGTGTTTTGATGCGCAAATGGGTGCGGGCAAAACGACTTTTTTACAAGCGGTAGCCAAACATTTACAAGTGAAAGAAACCGTGCAAAGTCCGACTTTTTCCATTTGCAATGTGTATAACAGCGACAGCGTCGGGGAAATTTACCACTATGATTTTTACCGCATAAAAAATATACACGAGGCAATGGACATGGGTTTTTTGGAGCAATTAGACAGTGGGAATTATTGCTGGATAGAATGGGCAACAGCCGTTGAAAAATTATTGCCCCCCGATGCTTTGCACATCAAAATTGAAGTACTAGAAAATGGAACAAGAATTTTTACCATAAAAAACTATACAACAACATGAAACGTTTTATCTATTTTGGCATCGGCATGCTCTTGGGCTCTGTCCTTGTTATTTCTTTATTGGGCATAGACAAGGTGCGCCAAGCTGTTTATGGCTGGTT
>CANHHI010000068.1 GCA_947460225.1 Flavobacteriales bacterium | reverse complement strand
TTTTTGTTCATCTTACCAATCCTTATCATTTTGTGTAGTTTTCTTTGTTGCGCCTTGTTTTTTCTGCACATCTTGCTGGACTTTTTGGTTTTGCGCCTCAAAGGCTTTGAGCAGATTTTCCACATCTTCCTTGCTCATGCCAGCTTGGGTTTGCTGTTGCTTTTGGTCTTGTTTATCTTTATCCGCAGACTGATTTTGAGGGTTTTGTTTATCCTCTTTTTGGTTTTGTTTATCTTGCTCTTTTTGGTCTTTATCTTGATTTTGCTGGTCTTGCTCTTTTTTATCCTGTTCTTTTTGGTCTTGGTTTTTGTCTTTATCTTGATTTTTATCCTTGTTTTTATCTTGGTTCTTATCTTGATTTTGCAAAAGCTGTTTAACCATGTTGTAGTTATAGCGTGTAGAATCGCTCAAAGGCTGTGCCTTCAAAGACGCTGTATAAGCCTCTAAACTTTCTTTGTATTTTTTTTCTTGAAAATACGCATTGCCCAAATTGTAATAAGCCTTGGCTTTTTCCGCTTTATGGCTGGCTTCTTGGGCAGCTTTGGCAAAATCTTTTTGCGCCTGGGCAAAGTTACCCGCCCTATACGCCGCATTGCCTTGGTTAAAACTCGCTTTGGCACGCCAAGTGCTATCCGCACTCGCACCAAAATAATGTTGCTGTGCATCGGTGTATTCACCTTTCTCGTATGCTTTATTGCCCAACACAAGGCTCTGCTTGGGAATTTGCGCCTGCAAAAATCCAAATACCAGCAAGCAAAAAGTTATTTTTTTGATCATAATTATTTTGACTTAAAAAAATACAAAGCAAAAAACATAAAAAACAAAGCCACCGCCAGAAAAACAGCATAATAACTTTGGTAATCGTCATACAAAGACACCTGCATATCGGTTTTTTCCATTTTGGCGAGTTGTTGCCACAAATAATCCAGCCCCAGTTGCGCCGACTGCGCACGCAAGTAAATGCCTCCCGATTTTCCAGCAATGCTTTGCAAAGTGCTTTCGTCCAGCTTAGACACGATGGTTTGCCCGTTTTTATCGGTTTTATAGCCTATCACTTTGCCATTTTGCACATTGGGGATAGGCACACCTTCCAAAGAACCAATACCAATAGCATGCACCAGCACAGATTTTTCCTTAGCTTGTGCCAACACCTCTTCCAAACCGCCCTGGTGGTCTTCGCCGTCCGTAATTAAAATAATGGCTTTGCTGGTTTTATCTTGCCAATCAAAAGAAGACAAGCCCACAGCAATTGCCTCGGATAAATTCGTACCCGATGCCGACACCATATCGGTATTCAATGCTTGAATAAAAGATTTCGCTGCCAAATAATCCGCCGTCAAAGGCAATTGCACATAAGCATCACCCGCAAAAACCACCAGCGAGAGCCTATCGCCTTTGAGTTTGTTGATCATTTGGTTCAATGCCATTTTTGCCCGTTCCAAACGAGAAAAATTTTCGCCTTGGTCTATGGCGTCCATGCTTTTAGACACGTCCAAAGCAATGGAAATATCCACGCCTTGCACCTGCATGTTTTTTTTGCGCAAACCGTATTGTGGATTTGCCATTGCCAAAAGCAAAAACAGCAAACAAAGGCGCACTGAAAGGTAGTACAAGTATTGAGGCGAAAAACCTAGGCTTTTTCGCAATAAATCCCTTGTTTCTGCTTGGGCAAAACCACGCCAAAAAGCATTTTGCGCATATATTTTTGCCATAAACGCCACTGCCCAAAGAAATAAAAAGGGCAAAGCATCATAAAATGCCAAATGCTCAAAGCGAAATGAACTGGGTTTGATACCCAAAAAAAGCAAAATATCTACCTGAAAAAACACAAAAACGCCGTACAAGACACCCAAAATTAATTCTGTGCCCAACAATGCCCAAAATAAAGGGCGTGCAATATTTTTTTTCATCATTTACACAAATACAATTAAAGCAAACAACAAAGCAAACAGAAGCAATAGCAGTGCCATCATTAAAAACGGCAAAAAGTATTCTGGAATTTTGCTGTGTTGAATAATTTTCAACTTATCTTTTTCCAATTTCTCTATGTCTGCATAGATATTTTCCATTTCCCGCTCATTTTTCGCACGGTAATACTCCCCGCCCGTTTCCTTGGCAATTTTCTGCAAAAGTGGCTCGTCTATGCGCACTTCTTGCTCCACATACACGGTTCTGCCAAAAGCATCTTGCGCAGGAAAAGGAGCTTTGCCCATGGTGCCAACACCAATGGTATAAACCCGAATATTCAATGTTTTTGCCATTTCAAGCGCAAGTTCTGGAGAAATTTGGCTATTGGATTCTTCCACACCGTCCGTGAGTAAAATCACCACCCTGGATTTGGCAGTGCTGCTGCGCAAAGCACTCAAAGCCGTAGCCAATCCAGCACCAATGGCGGTTCCTCCTTCTACTCTACCTGTTTTTGCGCCACTAAACAAACGCACCAAAGTGGATTTATCCGAAGTTACAGGGCACTGCAAATAGGCTTGCCCCTCAAAAAACACCAAACCAATTTTATCCTGCTTGCGTTTTTCTATAAATGCTATGGCAACTTGCTTGGAGGCTTCCAAACGGTTGGGTACAAAGTCCATGGCGAGCATACTGCCCGAAAGGTCTAAGGCAATCACCATTTCTATGCCTTCCCGCTCCTCTTGTTGCCAGCGTTCCTCGCTCTGTTCGGGCTTTGCCAAAGCAAGCACGCCCAAAGCAAATGCCACAAGACCAAAAGCAAAAGGAATGTGCAAAAACACTTGCTTCCATTTAAGTCCCGTATCGGTATAAGGCAAATAACTCCAAGAAAGATAGTTTTTTTGCTGGGTATAGACAAAAATCAAAGGCAATGCGAGCAAAACCCAAAACATCTTTTTGGGCTCAGCAAACTGCACATAAGCCAAAGACAAGCCATACAAACCGCCAAAAACAAGGCTGTACAATGCACTCGCCCAAAAAGCACTATAATATTTCTTGAACCTGTTCATTTTCTTTTGTTGTTTCTACAAAATTGCGCACCAAAACCAAAAACTGTTCATTTTCCTCCGCCAAAGGACGCATTTTGGCAAATTTCACCAAGTCAGCAAGCACCAAAAAGTCCAACAAAGCCTTTTTATGTGCCTTTAATTCCGCTTTATTTTTCAATTGCTGGGCAATTTCATCGGTGGTTTGCTCCAAAGTCAGCAAGCCAAACCTACGCTCCAAATAATTGCGCAAAATATAGCTCAATTCTATGTAATATTGCTTATCCTCGCCACTTTGCCACAATTGCTTTGCCAAGAGCGCATCAAGGGCTTGCAAAGCCTCTATATGTGCAGGCAAAAGCGGTGGCGCAATATTTTTTTCCTCCGTTTTTTGCTTTCTTTTCCAAAACCACCAAAGCGCAAGCAAAGTCAAAAGCACGCCGAGTAAAACCCAAACAATATGCGTTTTTAACCAAAGCCAAACGATTTGCAAATAATCCCAAACATCTAATTCCGCTTGGTAAATGGGCTGTATATCCAAAACGCCTTTTTGTGTATCCACATCAACGGCTTTAACCGAAAAACGTTGAGCGGAGCTATACACAGTATCCCTACCCATGGCAAAAGGCAATTTAGGCACAGTATATTCCCCTTTTTCCAAAGCCAAAATATCGGCTTTATATTGCAAATGCCATAAAGCATCATGCGCCAAAGTATCCACTGAAAAATCTGTCAAAACTAAATTTTCAGGCAATAACTTTGCAAAGTCAGGCGTTTTTAAGTCTTTGAGGGCTTGATCGCTCAGATTTCTGAGTGTATAAGTGATAGACTTCACGCCAGCTTGTGTCCAAAGTGTTGTATCTGCTTGCACATCTAAATAAACTTGTGCTTGCACAACTTGCCAAATGAAAACGATATACAAAAAAATATTTTTCATCTTCTTTTAAATAAATCTGACAAAACAGGTACAAAATCCTTATCGGTAGAAAATTTTGCAAAATCTACGCCATATTTGCGCATCACCGCTTGAATTCCTGCGTTTTTCTGCCTATACGCCTCTTGAAATTTTACACGTGCATTTTTACTAAATCCATTGTAAAATCTCGTTTTTTGTGTTTCCAAGTCTTTGAGTAACCAAAATCCCCAATTGGGCAACTCGTTTTCCCTATCATCTTGAATTTGCAAAGCGAGCAAATCATGGCTAGCACTGGCTTGTTGTATGGCTTTCTCAAAATTTTCTGCAAGCATGTCGCTCAACAAAAAAACCGTAGCACGTCTTTTTTGCACCCGAGACAGAAACTGCAAAGCTGTATTGATGTCCGTTTGGCTGTGTTTGGGTGCTAATTCCACCAAATGGCGAATAATTTGCAACACGTGTCCATGCCCTTTTTTAGGGGGAATGTAGTGCTCCACTTGACTGGAAAAAAATATCGCCCCAATTTTATCTTTATTGGCAAGTGCAGCAAAAGCCAAAGTCGCTGCTATTTCAGCCATGTATTCTTTTTTGCTCTGTGCAGTCCTGCCCCAAACCGAAGAAGCACTCACGTCTATTAAAAGCATCACGGTAAGTTCCCGTTCTTCCTCAAACACTTTAATGTGTGGCTCGCCCAGTTTGGCACTGACTTTCCAGTCTATGCTACGCACTTCATCGCCAATTTGGTAGGCACGCACCTCCGAAAACGCCATGCCCCTACCTTTAAATGCAGAATGGTACTGCCCAGAAAACACGTTTCTGGACAGTCCTTTGGTTTTGATTTCCAAAGCCCGCACTTTTTTGATAAGTTCTTTGACTTCCATAAGCCTATTTATTTGCTCGCAAATCTATACACAACTTTCAAAGCTACCAAATGCTGGGTATGCAAAGCATATTTTTTCAACAAAATTTGAGTATCCTTAGGTTTATAATCCTGTCTTTGGTAAGCAAAATTATACGTTAAACCCAAACCCATTTTCTTTTGAAACAAAAAACTAAGATCTAAATCGCTGTACAACGACAAATCATTCCAACCCACAAAAGCAAAATTAGAAGTGGTTTCGCTTTTTTTAGTTGTATTTCCATTCTCAGATCTAGATTCTCTAGAATTTACAAAATTACCACCCAACAAATTCATACTGCCACGCCATACCCCAATAAACTGGTGTTCCCCAACAGGAAAATCAAAGCGCAAGCCCATACCAATCAAGACAGGTACTTTGTATAAATTAGCAGAAGTTTTTAGTTTTACTCCATTCTCTTCGTTACTAGAAAGTATATGATCAGAATTAACGCCAAAACCATAACCAAGCTCCAAAGCAATATTGTCTTTATACACGTAAAAAGGATGGTGGTGCATGCCAATCACCTGTGCAAAAATGTTGGTATATGGCGTATCACCCACATTGCCAGCGACATTCACTTTAACTTTACCCACAGAAAAATCTGTCAACAAAGTAGTTTCACCCGTCCATGAGGTCTTAGGCGCACCATAACCTATCACACCTTTATAGGTGAAAGCAAAGTCTGTACCACCAAAATAACCATTTTTTTCATCAGCATCAAAACGAATATGCCGAGCATTCAAACCCAAACCCACAGAACCTTGTCTGTACTCAAACTGCGCTTGCAAAGCGGTAGCAGTAAACATCAAACCTAAAAAGGCTTTTTTAAAAAAATCTTTTTGTAACATATATTATTGAATTTAAAATTTAGCAAAAAACTAAGGCACTTGCACCGCATTCAAAATGCCTTCTATAATATCCTCCACACGCAAGCCCTCTGCTTGCGCTTCGTAACTCAAACCAAGTCTATGGCGCAACACATCATGTGCCAAGGCACGCACATCTTCTGGGATAACGTACCCACGGCGTTTCAAAAACGCATAAGCCTTCGCCGCTAGTGCCAAACTAATGCTCGCACGTGGAGACGCACCGTAGCTTATCAAATGCGCATACTCGGGCAATCCATACTGCGCTGGTTCACGGCTTGCGTAAACAATATCCACAATATATTGAGAAATTTTATCGTCTAAATACACTTCACGCACGCATTGCCTAGCCTGTAACAACTGCGCTGGGCTTACTACCTGCTGAATTTTAGGCAAAACATCCGCCGAAATTTGCTGTTGCACAATGCGTTTTTCCTCTTCCCGAGTTGGATAGCCCAATACCACTTTGAGCATAAATCGGTCTTGTTGCGCTTCTGGCAAAGGATACGTGCCCTCTTGTTCTATCGGATTTTGCGTGGCAAGCACCAAAAATGGCTCTTCCAATTTAAAGGTTTCCCCACCCAAAGTTACTTGACGCTCTTGCATCACCTCCAAAAGTGCAGATTGCACCTTGGCTGGCGCACGGTTTATTTCATCGGCAAGCACAAAGTGCGCAAAAATAGGTCCTTTTTTGATGCTAAACGTTTCCGTTTTGGGGCTATAAATTTGCGTACCCAAAATATCCGCTGGCAACAAATCGGGCGTAAACTGCACCCGACTAAAATCAACGCCACAAGCCTTTGCCAGTGAATTGATTGCCAAAGTTTTAGCCAATCCCGGCACACCTTCCAACAATATATGCCCATCAGCCAGCAAAGCCACCAAAAGTTTTTCTAGCATTTGCTTCTGCCCGATGATTCTCTTGCCGAGCTCCATGTTCAAAAGCTCCACAAAAGCACTTTCTTTTTCTATTTTTTCCTGCAAACTACGTAAGTCTGTCGCTGAAGTTTGTTGCATCATATTTTTTGTATCACGAATACGGACGCAAAGTTGCAAAAAAAAATGTTCATTCTTGCAGAATTAACATTTTTTAACATTTCTATCCAAATATTACTCAAAAACAAGGCGGATTATCGCACTTAATTTGCCAATAAAACGCATATTCTCCGTAGTTGCCTTGCTTGTCCACCACGCCAATCAGCACCATGTAAGTCGCATTGACAGCCTCTTTAAAATTTCGCTCAAAAACAAGTTGTTTATTTTCTGGTATCTGCCCTTTATCCACGCTATAAATTTTTCTACCTTGAAAATTATCGTCCATAAAATGCTCCTCGCCTTCCAAATGCCCGCCCATGCCATGCGTTTGATGCACACCAGCCTCGTGCAAATCCACAAATACCGATGAAATTGCACCCGCTGAAAACACTTCAAAACGCAATTTTATTTCGGTATTGGCACAACGCTCGCTAGCAATCTGGTGTTGCAAACGAATTTCATCGTCTTGATACAATTTGCCACAAGTTTCCAGTTCTACCTTTGCAACACCCAAAGCAGGACTAGACTTGGTTTGACAAGCCCCTAAAAGGCTTGCCAAACAAGAATAGAAAAAATACTTCATCATAAAAATGTACAAGTTTTGAGTTCACTAGACACATTGCCATTGGCATCAACCACAAAGTCGCTCTGTAACAGCTGAATTTGCCAAACAAAGTTATACGTTTTTGTTTTGCCTAAATTATCCAAAACCGTTAAAGCAACTGCATAAGGCTTACTGCGCCTGTTGCCAGCCAAATCCCTAAAACTTGCACAGCCAAATCCAGTGCGTGAAAATTTATATAAACCTGTCTCATCAGCTTGCAAAATTTCTTTTTTTGCATAAATACCCGTTTCATCAGCACGATAGGCACTTTGCACATCGGTGATTTGTATAGAAACCTCTTTGGGTTCAACAGCCTCTGGCAATTCCAAATTAAAGAAAATCTCTAATTCATGGTCGCCTTTCATGGTGCAACACTTCGTGGTGATAACCG
>CANHHI010000067.1 GCA_947460225.1 Flavobacteriales bacterium | reverse complement strand
GTTATGCCACAATCAAAGCCCCTTTTGATGGCTACATTGGCATCAGTCGGGTGAAAATTGGTGATTTGGTCACGCCAAATCAAACGATTTTAGCCGTGCTTGCCGAAAAAAACACCATGCTTGCCGATATTTTTGTCAGCGAAAAAGATTATTTCAATTTGATTTTGCAGGCGCAAGAGGTAAAATTGGAAAATATTTTTGATTTTGAATTGATTTTGCCCAATGGCGAACGTTATGCAGAACACGGTAAATTAAAATTTGTGGACAATTTAATAGACCCGTCCACGGGAACTTTGCGCATGCAAATTGTTTTTAACAATCCAAATGATATTTTAAAACCCGGTATCAATGCAAAAGTAGAGGTGGAAGTCAAGGCAGAAACGCAAAAACCTAGCCTAGCCATTCCGCAAAGAGTGATTAGAAAACTGCTCAACCAAAATTTTGTGTATGTGATAGATGAAGCAGGCAAAGTAGAAGAAAGAAAACTCGAACTTGGACCCAGTTTTGAAAACCTGCAAATCATTAAACAAGGTTTGAGTGCGGGCGATAAACTCGTGGTGGAAGGCATGCAGGGCTTGAAAGCAGGACAAACAGTACGCATTAACGCAGAAAAATAAAAAAATGATAGCCAAAACATTCATTGAGAGACCTGTTGCGGCAATAGTCTCCGCTATTTTAATATCCTTACTTGGATTGATTGCCATGGTGCTTTTGCCACGGGCGATGTATCCGGACATTACCCCGCCAAACATTACCATATCTGGGATTTATGTAGGGGCAAATGCCACAACAGTGGAAGAAACCGTGCTTACGCCCATAGAAAATGCCATCAACGGTGTGCCCGATTTGATGTACATACAAGGCAAAACAACCAATTACGGCAATTTTCTTATAGAAGTAACTTTTGAAACGGGCACCAATATCAACGATGCGCTTTTGGAGGTGCAAAACCGCATTCGCCAAGTAGAGCCGATTTTACCCGAAGAAGTGCGCCGTTCGGGGGTGGGCATACAAAAATCCATTCCTACGCTGTTAAAATATGTGATGTTTTTTTCGCCCAATCAAACACACAGCGTTGAATTTATTACAAATTATGTCAAAATAAACGTATTGCCAGAGATTTCAAGAATCAAAGGCGTGGGACAAGCGATACTAGAAGGTGCGCCTTTTGCCATGCGGGTTTGGCTAGACCCCGGCAAAATGATGCAATTTAAAATATCACCCCAACAGGTGGTGCAAGCCATTGATGAGCAAAATGCGCAGGTGGCGGCGGGCATTATTGGTCGTCCACCCGTGCAAAAAAATCAAGTGTTTGAATACAACGTGCAAGCGGGGGGCAAGCTAACAACCATAGCAGAGTTTGAAAGCATTATTGTTGCCAAAGAAAGCAGTGGTGCGCTGGTGTTCCTCAAAGACATTGCCCGCATAGAACTCGGCGAGGAGTCTTATGGCATTGTCCGCTCCACAAAAGGACACAAAGGTGCTGGGTTTTCTATATTTCCTGCGCCTGGTGCAAATTCTTTGGAGGTTGCTGCCATGGTAGAAGAGAAAATGGAGGATTTAAAGAAGAGTTTTCCAAGTGATTTTGAATACAATACCCCTTGGGACGTTACTTTGTTTATCAAAGAATCTTTGAGTGAAGTGGTTTATATTTTCTTTGAGGCTTTGCTCTTGGTGGTTTTGGTGGTGTTTCTGTTTTTGCAAAGCTGGCGTGCGACTATCATATCCTTGCTTGCCATTCCCGTATCTATACTCGGCACTTTTGCTTTTCTATTTGCGCTGGGTTTTAGCGTCAATAGCATCACGCTTTTTGGCATGATTTTAGCCATCGGCATTGTGGTGGACGATGCGATTATTGTGGTGGAGGCTGTGCAACACCACATAGACCACCAAAAATTATCCGCCAAAGATGCCACCATACTCGCCATGAAAGAAATCAGCAGTCCTGTGATAGCCACGGCGTTGATTTTGGCAGCGGTTTTTGTGCCTGTAGCTTTTATACCAGGTATTACTGGTGGTTTGTTTAAACAATTTGCCATCACCATTTCCATTTCTGTGTTGATTTCTGCCTTTGTGGCTTTGTCGCTCACGCCAGCACTCTGCACCATGCTCATGAAGGGCAATCCTGTGCATGCAGGTTCCACAGGTTTGAACGCATTTTTTTATCAATTCAACACGTGGCTAGAAAAACAAACGGGAAAATATGGGCGAATCATCAAAAATAGCTTGCACCATTTAAAATTTACTTTGTGGTTGCTTCTTGGTTTGTTTGTGCTCACAGGCGTATTTGCCAAAATTACCCCCACTTCATTTTTGCCCAAAGAAGACATAGGCAGTATTTTTATTACCTTGGATTTGCCCAGCGCAACAGCTTCGGGACAAACGCAAAAAGTCCTAGAAGAAATTGAACAACTTGTGTTGCAAAATCCAACAGTAGAGAATACCGTGTATGTGTCGGAGGTGAATTTTTTATTGGGTGGTGTGAGCATATCCAGTTCTGGAACGATGTTTGTGATTACCAAAGATTTTAAAACACGCCACAAAGAAAACCTGCTCATCGGGCAAGCCTTGATAGACACGCTATACAAAGAACTCAAACCCATTAAAGATGCCAATATTCTTATTTTGGGCTTTCCGCCCATAGATGGATTGGGCAATGCCGATGGTTTTTCGTTTATTATCAAACAAAACCAAGGGAGCGTGGAGGAGTTAGAGCAGGTTGCCAATAATTTTTTGGCTAAACTCTTAGAACGCCAAGAAATAGACTATGCTTTTTCTACTTTTTCCACCGATGTGCCTAACATACAATTGAAAATTGACAAGCCCAAAGCCTATCAATTGGATTTGACTATTCCAGATATTAACTACGCTTTGCAGGTGTTTTTAGGTGGTTTTTATGTGAATGATTTCAATTTGTATAATCAAAACTTTAAAGTTTTCTTGCAAGCAGAAGGTTCATATCGGGAGCGTGTGGAGCAATTATCCGCCTTTCACGTGCGCAATAGCCAAGGCGATATGATTCCCCTCAGCAATGTGGTGCAAACTGAATTTGGCTCTGGTGCACAAGTCATTAGCCATTTCAACACCAAACGTGCCGTGGAAATCAATGGTTTGGAAACCATGGGTTACAGTTCGGGAGATGTTTTGCTGGCTTTGCAAGAGCTTGCCAAAACGGAACTTCCAAGTGGTTATACTTATGAATTTGCTGGGGCAAGTTTGCAAGAAGTGCGTTCTGGCAATACCGCCACCTTAATATTGCTTTTGAGTTTGGTGTTTGTCTTTTTATTTTTGGCAGCCCTTTATGAAAGTTGGACGGTTCCCTTTGCGGTGCTTGCCGCCATTCCCATTGGCATTTTGGGTGCTTTTGTGGCTCTTTATTTTGCGGGTTTTGAAAACAGCGTATATGCGCAAATTGCTTTGGTTACTTTAATTGGGCTATCTGCCAAAACCTCTATTTTGATTGTAGAATTTTGCAAAGACAAATACGAGGCAGGCACGCCACTTTTAGAAGCTGCCACGCAAGCCTCTGTGCAACGTTTGCGCCCCATTTTGATGACAGGCTTAGCCTTTATACTAGGTGTGGTTGCTTTAATGCGTGCCAATGGCGCAGGCTATGCCCCAAAAAACAATTTGGGCTGGGCAGTATTTGGCGGTATGATAGCGATTGTCTTTGTTTCTATATTCTTTGTGCCTGCATTGTATGTGTTTATTGTGAAAATAACCACCAAAAACGGACGGACAAAAAATGTGGGGAACGGTTTCTAACCGCAGGCATTGTCTGTTTTACGCACATCGTGCGTTTTAATCTGCGCCTAAATTTCAAAACCCGTTTATTTTTACTAGTAGCCATACATTCAATCAATCTTCTACCACAAACTCTTTTTTAAGCATAGGTAAAGATAAATTAAAAAGAGCACAAGTTGTTCCTTTTTGACCACATCGTGTTTCTCCTGTTTCCAATCCAATATTTCCAAAAAACTCTACATAAGATTCATCTGTTGTTTGAAAAAAATACTTCCCAGCCTTTTTAAAAATAATTTCAACATCTTCAAAAAATATATCTGCCTGCTCATCAAACAATAAACCACAAAGTTCAGGTTTAGAATTTTTTATCTCAAGTAAATAAACATACGGTGTTCCATCAGCAGGAAAATATCCAAAAAAACCATTTGACAATGATTTTTTAGTCCAAACCGTATCTGTAGGGGTTGCTAAATATCCTATCTTTACATAGGCTTCTAAGCTGCCTCTAGAAAAAGGACAGTAATTATTAGGTGGATATATTGGTAATTCTAATGCTAACTCTACTGGAGAACTACAATTATAAAATTGCTTAGGAATTTTCCTTAACACCTCTACTTTCAAACTTATTTTATCATCAACTTTATAAATGTTAGCATTATTATCTGCAATAAAAATACGGGTAGCATTATGTGCCACAGCAGCTGTCATCTTTTTTTTAGCATACCCACAACAAGCCATTGGCAAAATTGCTAGAACGAAAAGTAAAAGTCTGCACAGCAATAAGCTGTGCAAGACTTTTTTGTTTTTTTTAATAACCATAAATATTAAATAAATTTAAGATTTCTTGCTTTTGATAAGATTTTGTATTGGATAAAACCTGTTTATACTCTGTTAGCGTCGACGCATATCTAAATTGCGCATAGATATCACGAATAGGCATTGCTGTTACACGGTTTATGTGTCTCCTAATTTCGGCATCTTGACTATTCCTTAAAACTATAGTTTTATTAATATCCTTAGTATCTGTCAAACTATAAAATAACCGAAGAGGCATCCATGTTCTATAGCGCTCATCTAAGAATGGTCTGATGAAAGCTGATTCTCTTATCGTTACATCATCAGATAAAGCAACACTTATCTTCTTATCGTTAGATATTCTATAAGCTACAAAATTTGCCCAGCTTTCTGCCAAACCTATCACTTCAGCTTCTGTCCAGTTGGGTTTGGTGCCATCTCGGTAAGGATCACTATCGCTAGTAGCTAAAATATTCGCAGTTTCTGCACGCACCACACGCTCCCAAAACCTAAACCCTGCAACATAAGCATGGCTGACATGCGCCAATTCATGGAAAGTCAAAGTGCTTAACATCTCTTCAAAACGAACATTCCTAGATTTATAATCGTTATGAGTCAAATCCCCCTCATTAAAAGTCAAAGTTACATCGGGCATACTGACCAAAAGACGAGCCACAATATCTATATTTGCAATCAACATAAACCATTTCAATACATCATGCACGGCAATATACAAACCAAAAGTTTTTAACATAGCTGCCGACCCTCTTGTTGATTTGCCGTCTTTAATCCAAATACAGGTGTGGCTGGCTATCTGCGCCATGCCATTGTTTCTGGCAAATTCATTGAAATGAATTACCGCATTATGCACCACAGCCTTTTTCCAGTGGTCGGCGTTTTTTTGAATCACAAAATTTTTATTATTTGCAGATTTTCCTGATATCTCCCCCAATTTATTGTGGTTGAAATTGTAAAAAACACCATGTAAAATATTCTCCCAATACCCATAGCGAATTTCCGCACCACTGCCAGAAAACAAAGCGGTAATACCAACACTGGTTTTGTACCAAGACGATCTAAAATAACCTTTATTATCAGTGGTTACGTGTGTCCAATCAAACCAAGAATGCACACGCACACGCATTTGTTTTAGTGCGTTGTTTTCCCAGCCTAAGCTGTAATCTGCCAAGGTAATTGTGCCTGCAGGGTCGTACTTAGGCAACCACCACCAACGGGTATTGCGCAGGGTATCTTGTGGCATTTCCGCATTGCCTGTTACTATCAAAGCATAAGATTCCATCTCGTCTTCCGCTTCATCTTCACGGTTGGGTATGTAGAGTTCTTCTACAACTTCATAAGGCACATCAGGCAAAGCATGACCGACAGGCAAAGCCGTGTACTGATACGTAAAAGCAGGGTCGCTAACCGCTGGGTCTATGTAAATCTGCCCATCTTCGGCTATTTCATAATCCCAAGGGTAAGTTGTTAAAACTACATTTTCCCCATGTTCATTGGCAAAGTCTATAAGTGCTTGCAAATGCGCATCGTTTTCGGGTTTAAATTTATAATAGATTTTATTGGTTTCAATGGCATTGCGCTTTTGCGGTGCAACACGCATAGCTGCACGGCGCATCATGTTTACCGTATAGGGATTTTCTTTTTTCTTGCCCAATTTCATCATCAGACTGCTGTCTATGGGCGGGTGCTGGGGCGTACTCGGCGGTGCCACTGGGGCTGGCTTAGATTTTTTACAAGCAATAAAAAAGAGTAAAAATAGTGCCAAAAGGGTTTTACCTAAAATTTGCGAAGTCTTTGCTCTGATTTTAATTGTTTTTATCATCATAACGATTATTAAAAAATTTGTGTAACTAGTTTCAATGTATAGCTACGAAAACGTTGCCTTTTCAGGACTTTTTGCATCTAACTGTGCCTGTTTCCACACGGACATAGTCCGATTTAATCTGCCTACGGCAGGCAAGATAAATGCAGAAACCACCCAGCTATTTGCTGTTTTTTTTGTAAAATACCAGCAATAGTTTCCCGGGCAATTTGCTGTGTATGTTTTACTTTTGCAAGTTTAGCAAATATTTTCCGAAAACACAAAATAAAAATGCAAGAAAATTTCAAAAAATTTTATTTTCCTAGAATTTGCAATGCATCAGAGATGCTTTAATCTGCCTACGGCAGGCGATGTAATCGCTGGGTAATCTTGCCCGTGCGAAGCACGGATTAAAACGGACTATGTCCGTTAAAAGTGGTTAAAAGTAGTTGTTTTTTGTTGCGGTTTTTTGTATTTCTTTGTATAAAAGGGAACGGTTACAAACCGCAGGCATAGCCTGTTTTAATCTGCCTTCGGCAGGCAAGATATTCTAGCGATTATTTAGCCCGCACGCAGTGCGGATTAAAAGCATCTCTGATGCCCTGCCGTTAGAGATATGTCCGCATAAAGGCTAAGGCTCTTTGCCTGGCGGCTTCATGGGCGATAATTGGAAAAACGTTGTAGTCTTTTGGGAGCCACTTTTTGGTGTAAAGCCCTTGGCTGTCAAATTTTGCGCTTTGCAAGCTGGGATTAAATATCCTAAAAAAAGGAGCGGCATCACAACCTGTTCCCGAAGACCATTGCCAATTGCCGTTGTTGGCGGATAAGTCAAAATCAAGCAATTTTTCCGCAAAATAAGCCTCCCCCAAACGATAATCCAGCAAAAGATGTTTGCATAAAAAACTTGCCACCACCATGCGTGCCCGATTGTGCATAAATCCTGTGGTGTTTAATTCGTTCATGGCGGCATCTATCAAGGGATAGCCCGTTTCTCCGTTTTTCCAACGTTCAAAATCCGCTGGGCTTTCTCGCCAAGGAATATGTTTAAATTTTTCTTTAAAAGGTTCATGCACCACATGCGGAAAATGAAACAAGAGCATGCGAAAAAAATCTCGCCATATAATTTCATTGACAAATCCGTCCACGTGCCCACCCAAGCGCAAGGCTTTCCGCACGCTCCAAAAGCCAAAACGCAAGGCTATGCTCCAACGGGTGGTTTCCCCAGCGAGTGTGTTGCGCATGGCTTCGTACTGGCTAAAATCATAGCTTTCCGAAGGCATTAAAAAATCCACTTTATCAAAGCCCAAAGAT
>CANHHI010000066.1 GCA_947460225.1 Flavobacteriales bacterium | reverse complement strand
TTTACTGCTCTTTTCTACTTTATGTTTTCGTGAAAAACGCATCATAAAGCATTAAAAATAGAGCCGTAAACCAATGAGCCAAAGATAACAAAATTCTAGCGAACTTTCCAAATTTTGGAGGTGGAATTTTTTCGGACACAGTCCGTTTTAATCTGCACCTGCGGTGCAGGGCATCATAGATGCTTTTTTCTGCCTACGGCAGGCGTTGTAACTGCTGGGTAATCTTGCCCCGTGCGTAGCACGGATTAAAACGGACTGTGTCCGCAGACTAAAACAGGCTATGCCTGTTAGAAGAACGGGAAACCATTTTGCGTTTGTCCCCATTGCCAAAGGTTTATAAAATCAAATCCCAAAGCTATAAAATCTTGTTTTTTGGCAATGTCTTTGCTGAGGTGCAAAACATTTTGGGCACTTGGAAAATTTTGAGGCGCAAAACTACTGCTGTAAAAAGAATTTTGCACATAACCTTGCGTTTGTTCGGGGCAAAAAATATGCACTTGGTCATTGCCTGTAATTTGGTAACTATCCACAAACACCCGCACAAGTGCGGGTTTAGACACGCCAATCATCTGCCCCACAATACCCCCAACATATTGGTTGCCTTTGATACTCATTTTACTCAGTTCGGTATCATTATTAGCCAATTGTTTTGCGCTAAAATGATAGCTATCCACAATTTTGGCATGCACGCCGTATAGTCTTCCAACCAATCCCCCTACGTTTTTGCCCGTATTGTTTCCGCTTACGCCCACGCCAGCATGCGAAGCAAGCAAGGTAGCGTTTACCAATTCTCCTGCAATTCCACCAATAGAATAGCCTGTACCTGCTACGTAAAAGAGGTATTGTTTATCTTGCGCTGTGTTTATCTTAGAACCTGCGTGCAAATATTCGCCACCCACCAATAAAGCCCCTGCAATACCACCAACAATACCTTGCGCTGACACATTGAGGTTAGCGGTAATATTTTGCAACAAGTTCACAGGGCTAGACAAAGAATAAGGCACAAAACACCCAAACACACCGCCTGCAAAAATATCTGTTGCAGAAATATGCGTATCACTACTGGAACGCTCATCTACAAAAACTTTTATGTTGCTAAACATGGCATCACTGCGCACCAAACCTGCCAATGCACCCACTAAGTTACTGCCTTTTACTTCCATAACCGCTAGGCTTATGTTTTTCACTTGTGCAGTTTTGCCATCTATGACCCCAAATAAACCAACACCTGCCATTAAATACTCCGAACTTCCTACCTTTATCCCACGCAAAGTAAAACCTCTGCCATTAAACGTGCCACTAAACGGAATGCAGGAATCGTAAGCTAAACCCGTTACGGAGCCATTTAGCACACTAAGACCATTGTTTTGATGAAAACTACAAGTAACCAAAGGCAAAAGTTTCGTTACTGCTGTTAAATCTATATCCCCACCTAAAACATAATTGCCTGCTAGGGTTTGCGCATTGTGGCGTATGCCAATAAAATCTGAGGCTGTTCTGATGGTGTTTTTTTCTATGTGCAGACTAAAAGTGCTTTCTTTCACAAGCACGGCATTTTCAAACACTTTGAGTTTTAAAGTCTGCACGCCATCGGCATATTTCAACAAATGGATAGGAATTTGCAATTCATAAGTCCCGCTAGCCGTTATCCAATCGCCCCAAGGGAGTTTTTCCAGTTCCATGCGCAAGAGTTCCTCTTGGGCAATCTGAAAAACAAAGGTATATTTGCCTGCATCTATATCATGTTGTGCGTCCCAGTCATACAAAGAAAAAGTCAAAGGCTTGCCCATATCGCCCAAACCCAAGCGACTGGGCTGGACAATAGTAGCTACATTTTTGACACCAATTTTGGGAGTGAGCTGTTTTTTAGCGCAAGCAACACCCAAAAAAGCCAGTATGATGGCAAATATTATGTTTTTGGGTTGCATGGTTAGAAAGATATATAAAATTTATTGCCTACTAGATTTTTGTATTTTTCTGCATCTTCCTCTGAAAACGGATTGCCAAACAACGACAATGTTTTTATCTTTGGAAAATCTATAAAATCATCGGGCAAAGTACTGAGCTTGTTACCCATCAAATCTAAAGATGTCAAACTTTGCATCTGTGGCGCAAAACCCTTAGGAAGCTCATTGATACCAGCATTATACATATTAAAAAAGTTTAATTGTTTGAGTTTGGTTAAACACAAAGGGATTTCTTCTATGTTTCTGTTACTAGCCATGTGCAACCTAACTAATGCAGATAATTGACAGATTTCTTTTGGTATGTCTTGGAAATTATTGTTACTCAACCGCAAATCTATTAAATTAGACAAATTGACTATACTGCTGGGTAAATTTCGCAACGTATTGTCATTTAAATTTAACAGTTCTAAATGGCTTAATTCTCCTATGCTCTCGGGAAGAGTTTCTAATTTGGCATTAGATACATTTAATTTTTTTAAAGCAGTGAGATTTCCAAAATCTTCGGGCAAAGCCTTAATGGCACGCCCCCGCATATTTAAAAAAACTAAATTTTTGAGTTTGGTGAAACTCCGAGGTAATGTAAATGGTGCCTGTTGACTATCAAAAGGAAAAAATATATCTAGATATTCCAAAGTGGATAAATCACCAAACGCTTCTGGCAAAGATTGCATCTCAAATACGCTTAGATAAAGGTATTTTAGATAACTAAAACAAGCAATTTCATCAGGCAATTCTTTTACGGTATGACCTGCAAGACCTATTTCCAACACTTTACCTTGTTCGCTGTATCGTTTACCCGCTCTTTGAAAAGGTTCTAATGCCAAAAGTTTTCCTTGGTTTTCTATATGCAAACATCGGCGATTGATGCTGTATTTATGAGTTATGTTATAACCCTTAATCTTTATACTCCATGGAATTTTCTGCATGGCATCTACATAATAAATTTGCCAGTCTTGCAGGGATAAATCATTCCACTGTGTTTGTGTTAAAGCTAACAAAGCTGTAGAGTCATTGATTTTCTCAAAAATCAAATTTTTGTTGAGCACATTGTTGATGGCAAGCATCATTTTGCCATCTTGGGCAAAGTTAATTTTAGGCGAAATGCGTAGATATACTTCCGTAACATCTGGTTCTTCCTCAAAATACTGCACATAATCTAGTCTTGCCAAAGCATCACGGGTTACCTGCATGCTTACTTTTTGCTCGTTTACCTCCATAGTGCCGTTGTCCTTGCGCAATTGCAAGGTAAATTCAAATATTCCGTCTTGATTGGCTGTGCTATAAGGGTAAAAATCAGCCATATTTACCTTTAAATCTGCTTCGCCGTCTTTAAAAGTAACATAATACATTTTGTCGTTGAATTTGGGCGCAATACCCGAACGAACGATTTTCAAGAGATACTTGCCATTTATTTTTTCGTTGCTTTCTTGTTTTCGGAGCGAAAGATATAAAGTGGCGTGTGTATTTTCCTCATAAAGCCATACCTCGCTTTGCTGAAAAAAGGCGTTGAAATAAAAACTTTCCCCCGCCGCATCGGGCGAGGTTCTGTTGTTTTTCTTGCAGGCGAAACCTACAAAAATAAACAGTATAAAAATGATATTTTGCTTCATAATATTAAGTGTTTAAAGTATAACAAATGGATATTTTGTTTTTAAAGCACTTTGATTGCCTTCTGCATCAGGTTTATACCCACAAACCGTTACATAAGTTTGCCCCATAGGCTGACCACATTGTGAAACGGCTCGCAAAGTATCTTTTGTTTCGTCATTCCATGTCTGTTTACAATTAGAATGAATATATTCGCCAGGCTCTCTCCAACATTTGTACACTAGCCCATAAGACAACCACGTATGCCCAGATATATCTAAAAAGTTTAGTTTTAGCAAAAAGAAATTATTCTGCACATTGTCTGGCAACACATTGATTAGATTTTTACGCACATCTAACTTTTGCAAAGTGCTGTTAAAATCTAGCCCCAGCTTAGATAAAGCGTTTTTTGTCAATTGATTTTCAGCAAGGTAAAGTGTTTTTGCTTTTTTAGGCAATCTGCCAATAACGGCATCATCTAAACTATTACCAGACAATTCTATATGCTCTATTTTAACATTAAGACTATCTGGCATGCCTTGCGTGGTTAATCCATTGTAAGACCAAGCCAAAGCATTTAAATTATTCAGCTGGTTAATTTGCTTAGGGATTGCATTGATTTTATTGTTATTTAAACGTAAAATTTGCAATTGACTTAATTGCCAAAGATTCAAAGGCAAGCTAGACAAATTATTTTGTTGCACGGATAAAACCTTTAATTTCTTTAACGGCTCTATAATAGACGGAGGCAAATCCCCAATAGCGTTATTGTCCAGCACCAACTCTTCTAAGTCAGTTAAACAGAATATTTCGTTGGGTACTTTTGATAAATTTTTACTTGATAAGTCCACAGACAAAACTTTGTTATCCACAACCTTTATTTTACCTTGATTAAACGGATACCGATTTGATAAAATACTTGCTCCTTCTCGTTCAAATAGGCTACAAAATCTTTGTGGGTGATTTTTAAATTTCTCTTTGCCAATGCCATCTGCCAAAAACAACTGTGCATTAGGGTTCATTTGGTGCCAAATGGTAAAACGCACATCAGCCTGCGTTAAATCAAACAGATTTTTATCAAACACATAATAAGCTTTTTTCTTATCTGCATAGGTCTTGAAGTCGTCCGCATGAATAGGCTCTCTATCATTGACTTTGATGTAAAACCGAGGGTGTGTAGTATCTACAAAATTATTTGGCAAATCTAGTTCCAATTCCACGATTTGCGGCTCATCTTCAAAAAAATTCAAGGCACTTACAGTCAATTCAAAAACTTCTTGTTTTTTTACCACAGTGTTGAGTTTGATACGTAAAAGTTCCTCGCCGTATCTATTTTGAATAATAAACAACACATAAATCAAGCCCTCCTTGTTTTTTTGATTGACTTGCAGGAGCACCTCCTCCAAATCCAAAGTCATAAAAGCTGCGCCTTGTGTGTTCGCATCCGTGCCAAAATTAAGCGTTTCGGGCAAGGATTGCGTGAGTGGCGTATCCATGTTGTTGTCGTACAAACTATAAACCACACGATGTTTCCCCGAAAGCAATGCCCCATTCACAGAAATGCCACTAAACGCCACTCCTGCATCTTGCATTTCTACTGGGTTGCTCCAAAAATAGCAAGACTTCCCAAAGCGAGAGAAAGACAAAGAAACACGCTGGGATTTTTCTGTAATGGCATTGGGCGTTACCAATTTTATCTGTTTCTTCTGGCATGCACCAAACAAGAGCAAAGCCGAAAATAATATGTTTTTAATGTTTTTTTGCACCATGTTTAGATTTTTTTGAGATTTAACAATATATTGCTATTTGAGTACACTGTTTGCGCTTTACCGTTTGCATCTACACACCCCTCAAATTCTCGGGTGTCTTGTATTGCCCTCAACTTTTGATTTTTTACGTAAAACGTATAACTAGTAATAGAATTATTTATCTTACAAATAATTTTTTCCCCATCAACCTTGTCGTAAAGCCAAGTAAAACCTTGCAATACTTGTTGATTAAGCACAGTAGTGTTATAATACGCACCTTGTTTATTTGCATCAAGACGATAATAAAAGCTATTGCGCAGGTCATTTTGTTGTAAACTTGCATTGGCACAGGCAAAATGTTGTAACACATCTTGTGTTTCTAAGCCCATAGGCTCAACAGAAGCCAATACCCACTTGCCAATAAATGGCGTTACATCTACGGCTTGCTCTTTCTTTGTGCATTGAAGCACAAAGAAAGCAAGCGCAATTAAAGTTAATCGCATCATAATTTATTGAATTAAACTGTTTTTATAAATATAATTGCCTGTTCTGGTAGAAAATATTTTCGTGCCCACGAGTTCGCTATCAAAATCCAAATTTTCTACGCAAGCTCCTCTTTGCAATTGAAAGCCAAGCATAGGATAGCCCTGCGCATTTTTTGAAATGGTTTTTTCTGCAGGGGTCAAAGGAAAACTATGCCCTAAAATATTTTGGTAACGCACATCCGCATCTACCAGCACAGCGTCCAAAGAACTTACAGGCAATAGCTGATATTTGCTGTAATCATTTTTAACCATGAAAAAATAAGGATTGATTTTCACCTCATAAGCATCTTTTAACACCGAAAAGGGTTTGCTGCTTACATAAAAATAGTAAAAGTCATAATCTCCTTTGGTGGCAACGGGTTTTAAGTCTGTGTAAAAGCTATATTCCAACTGTTGTTCTAGTTTCAAACTAGCGATGACTTCGCCCAAAATATTGGCTACTTTTTCACTTTCCGTGCCCGCAATGCCAGAACGTGCAATGGTATTGATAATCAAAGCCGAACGAGAACCACCTGTTGCCAATTGTTGCACATTACTCTGACCCGCAACAGGACTAAACGAACTTGTTCCCACTAAGGTTTGGACAATACCTAAAAAGCCTTGCATCATTTCTTTCATGGTATCTTTAATAATTTCTTTAAACTGATCCATCATATTGTTGTTGCTAGCAATAAATCCAGATACGATATTCTCCAAAACCTTATTGGATTGGTTGATTTTATCAATCAACAAACCCATGTCGTTAGCTGTAAAGCCTATATTCACTGGCGCATGATTTCCAACAATGTTGTGTCCTCCTACATTACCACCCACGTTGCCAATGTTAGTAGAAGAATGAGAAGAAAAGTCAAAACTAAACGAAGGAATAATCGCCCAACGCACAGTCCTTAAATCTTCCAATAAATCACCGTGTTTTGCCTCTACTACGGAGTTAAAATAATGCACATCATTGTCGTATTTCTGTATCAGCTCTGCATGCAAAACTTTATTTTTTTCAAGTTTTTGCAAAACACTTGGCAAATCCAAAAGCATTTGTGCATTTTGTTTTTGCTCGGCAGTAGCATTGGCATCTTGCAAAGTATAGTTTAATAACGGTTTGTAGTTATTGGCAATATGCAAAAGCGTATCAAAATCTTGGCTATTTCTTGCCAAAAAATTTTGTAATTCTTGCAAAGTTGGCTCTAAAATACTATTTTGCGCATTTGTCTGCCTCATTTTTTTGCCATTGCCACAAGTAGGTAGCTGATAAGAGGCATTGATTTCAGACAGATTGACAATATCCTTAGCCAAAGTCCAATCATTCTGCCGAGTACGCAAAGATTTTTTCACGATGCTCGTGCCTGTCCATTTGAACATTTCATCGCCCACAACCACCAAACTATCTTGGTTAAACAATTTTGTGAGATTTCCAGCTGCACCGGCTTGCAAGGGTTTAAAATCCGCAAACGCATCAAGGGGTTTTAAATCTTTTTGATAATTTTCAAAACTTTGCGCATCTTTAAAATGCAAAACACCCGCTTGCACTTCCACTTCTTTTACAAGCATTACGTTTTCTGCTTTCACTTGCTTTTTCGCACACGCACTAAGCCCTATTAAAGGCAAACCCGCACAAATACCTACCGCATGTAGGCTCACGTTTTTCACGACTCCCATCGTTTTTCTTGCTTTTGTTTTCATAGTGTTAAAAAGGTTTAAAAATACTTATTAAAATTTTCATTTGTTTAACATTTTTGTTTGTACTCTTTTTATTATTTGTTTTGCTTGCAAAAGATGCCGTGCTAGCAAGAAAGCAATGTGCCAAAGATAACAAAATTTAATCCATAAATCAAAATGATTTTTGTGTGAAATTTTAATAGAAAAGGCGTTTTGTTGAATTTGTCTTGCCTGCGCAGACATTGTCCAATTTTATCCGCAATTATTCAGAGG
>CANHHI010000065.1 GCA_947460225.1 Flavobacteriales bacterium | reverse complement strand
CCAGCCCAAATTGGTCAAATAAAACCCCTGTGTATTGGATTGATTATAAGACGGCACCAAAATACCTGCTTTTTTCTTGGTTTGCGCAGGTATAATCAGCGAAGGCAAAGGAAAAAACGGAATATCTTCTATATGCGCATAACCCAAGCCCGTCACGAGCTTGTCGTCTCGGTACATAATCATTTTGCTAAAATGAAACCCAAAATGTGGCTCTTCCAAATCGCAAGTGGTGTAATCCCCACGCCGCAAATGGTACTCGTCTTCGTTGTGTCTTTTGGTGGAATCAGCTAAAATATAGCCCTGCCCCTCCTGCATGCGCACTTGATAAATAATCCCTTTTTCTGTGTTGACATTGTATTTTATACCCGTAGCATTGATCACCTTGCCTTTTTCATCGGTAAAAATGGGCTTTTGCACATATTTTCCGTTGGTATCTAGCAAAGGACGGGCATCAAAATCCCCCGTTTGCATATCGGTGGTGATATTGTAAGACTCCAATTTTTGTTTTTGGTACTCCATTTTGGATTTACCATACAAAGACATGCTTTTTTTATCCATAAAAAGCACCATGGAATCTTCTGCTTCGTAATTGATAGGGGCAGTTATCCAGCCTTTTTTAGCTGGTTTTGTCAAAGAATCTTGTGCCAGGGAGTCTTTGCCAGATAAAGGAGTTTTTTCATCAGATTTTACTGATTTTGTAACTTTATTTGTAACTTTGCTAGCAGGTTGCTGGGCATGCAAAAAACTTGCGGCACAAAAGCCGAGCATAACGATACGGAAAACAATGCAACGAATCCTCAAAATACGCAATAATGAATACAGATAGTAGTTTATAGGCAAAGATAAAACAAAAATCTATTACAACCGCAAAGCAGATGATAAAAATAATAATAATTTTTTGTTTAAGCACCTTAGTATGGGCGTACCCACAAGGTCTCAAAACAATTGTGCTGGACGCTGGACACGGCGGGAAAGACCCAGGCACCCAAGGCAAAACACTGCGTGAAAAAGATTTGGTGTTAGATGTAACCTTGGAATTGGGGAAATTATTGGAAAAAAAATATCCAAAATTAAACGTAATCTACACCCGAAAAGACGATACATTTATACCCCTCATAGAAAGAGCGCAAATTGCCAATAAAAATAAAGCACAATTGTTTATTTCTATACATGCCAATGCGGGTAAACCCGAATACCAAGGCGTGGAGACTTATGTGGTAAGCGCAGATAGGGTTAAAACCACCATTGATGTTGCCACACGAGAAAACTCCGCCATTTATTTGGAGGAAAATGCACAAGACGATTACAAAGCCTTTATACAAGCAAATCCTGAATTTTATTTAGAACAAGCACTCTTGCAAAAAGCGTTTGAACAACAGTCTATTGAGTTTGCGCAGTATGTGCAAAAAAGCATTGTGGAAAAAACAAAAACAAGCAATAGAAGTGTAAAACAGGCAGGTTTTGTTGTACTATTTTTAACGCAAATGCCGAGTATATTGATTGAAATTGGGTTTTTATCCAACACAGCGGAAGAAAAAAGATTGAGCGATGTGACTTATCAAAAAGAACTTGCCGAAGGTATTTTTAATGCCATCAAAACGTATAAAGAAGATTTTGATTTATTGCATCAAACCATAGAAAAGTCGCAAAATGAAAGCAACAAAAGCAAACGCATCACGTATGCGGTGCAAATTGCATCATCAAAAAAAGAAATGGATATGCAAGCCTATAATTTTAAAGGTTTAAAACAAGTCAAAAGAATACAAACCCAAGATGTTTATTTTTATTATTTGGGCGAGCATTTTGACAGAGAAGAGGTTGAAAAAACACGTTTAAGCATATTAGATAAATATCCAGATGCATTTATTATTGCGTTGGAACAAGAAAAAAAAGTATCTTTGCCGAAGAAGTAAATTATGAATACAAATATAAAATCTGCAATTCTTTACAGTACGGGCTTGTGCCTACTGATTTTTGGCATGTTGTTCTTACAAAGAGTCAACATTTTTAAAAGCAATTACACGCTTTTTGCGAAGTTTTCAGCAACAGGCGGTTTAAATATAGATGACCCTATTTTAATAAATGGGGTAAAAGTAGGTGTTGTTAGAAACATTGATATAATTAAAGACGGCGTTTTGGTACATTTGGAAATCAACAACACCAAGGTAACTATTCCCCAAGACAGCAAAGCGACGATTACCAGCCAAAGTTTAATTGGCGGAAAAAGTATTTCCTTGGCAATGGGCACACTCGCTGAACAGGTGAAAAATAAAGATACACTAAAGAGTGACAATCCCAAAGATTTTTCCCAATTTTTGAAACAATATGAACCCATGCTCAACAACACAGAAGTTTTAGTGCAAAATTTCAATAACGTTTTGCTCAAAATGGAAGTTGCCTTAGATGCTGTAAATGGCATAATTAAACAAAATGAACAAAGCGTTGCCGTTATGCTCACACATTTAACACAAATATCTGGGAGCATTCAAAACACTATTTTACCCAATGTAAACGAAACTTTGAATACGTATAAAGCAAGCATTCCTGCGCAAAATCTAAACCATATCGTGGTTCAATTGGACGAAACTACTTTGAATTTAGCGCAAATCACCAAACGCTTAACCACAGCAGACAATACCTTTGGCAAGCTCCTCACCCAAGATGAGATATACATTCAAGTGCAACAAACGCTTGCACAGATTAAAGATTTGGTAGGCGATTTAAAAGAAAATCCACACCGATATGTACATGTTTCTGTATTCGGAACAAAAAGCTCAGAAGTTCGCTATAAAAATAAGATTGAGGGCATAGAAGCCAAAGAAAAATACGACGCCTATTTAAAAAATAAACAGCAAGGCGCAACAACAGAGTAAAAAAAATTGTATCTTGCCTAAAAATTGAAGAGAAATGATGGTGTTATTTTTACCCCAAATTTTATTTACTGCATGTTTGTTGCTTGCTGTATTTTTGTTTGCGCACAAAGCAAGTAAAATTTTGCGCAACATTAAGCTGGGAACACCCATAGCCCGCAATGACAACAAACTAAGACGCATCAAAATGTTGGTGCTTGTGGCACTCGGGCAGTCCAAAATGGTGAAAAGACCTTTGGCTGGTTTTTTACATATTTTGGTGTATTTGGGTTTTGTGCTGATCAACATAGAAATGTTAGAAATTGTTTTGGACGGCATTTTGGGCACACACCGTGTGTTTGCGCCCATTTTAGGCAATGCTTATTTTTATTTGATTGGCATTTTTGAAGTGCTTGCGCTTTTGGTTTTGCTGGCTTGCGTGGTATTTTTTATGCGCAGAAATTTGGCACATATCAAGCGTTTAAGCATGAAAGAAATAGCAGGTTTCCCAAAAAACGATGCAAATTTTATACTGATTGCTGAAATTGCTTTGATGCTGGCTTTTCTTGTGATGAACGCCACAGACGGCATCATAAACGGGGAAAAGTTTTGGGTTTCTCAATATATGCAAGGCATGTTTGCCAGTTTATCGCTGGATAGCTTGCACCTTGTGGAGCGTTTTTGTTGGTGGTTTCACATTTTGGGCGTTTTGGCATTTTTAAATTATTTGCCTTATTCCAAACATTTGCACATTATGCTTGCTTTTCCTGCGACTTATTTTGCCAATTTAGAGCCCAAAGGCAAATTTGACAATTTGGCAAGCATCACAAGGGAAGTCAAAATCATGCTGGACCCCAGCGCAGACCCTTATGCCGCAACGCCAAGCGAAGAAATAGTTCATTTTGGTGCCAAAGACGTTACCGAGCTTAATCAAAAAAATTTACTAGACGCTTACAGCTGCACAGAATGCGGTCGTTGCACGGCAATGTGCCCTGCAAATCAAACAGGCAAACTGCTATCCCCTAGAAAAATCATGATGGCGACAAGGGATAGACTGGAAGAAGTGGGCAAAAACATAGACCAAAACAACGGCGTAAACATAGCGGACGGCAAAAGTCTAGTTGGAGACTACATTACAAATGAAGAACTTTGGGCTTGTACTTCTTGCAATGCTTGCACGGAAGCCTGCCCCATCAATTTAGACCCATTGTCTATTATCATGCAAGCCAGACAACACTTGGCTATGGAAGCATCACAAGTGCCTTCGGCATGGCTATCTATGTTCAACAATATTGAAAACAATGGTTCTCCTTGGGCTTTTTCGCCCGAAGACCGCATAAAATGGCAACAAGAAGATGGAAAATAATTTTACAGTGCCTACAATGGCTGAAATCACAGCCAAAGGCGAACAAATAGATATTTTATTTTGGGTAGGTTGCGCTGGTAGCTTTGACGATAGGGCAAAAAAAGTAACCAAAGCCTTGGCTAAAATTTTGCACCACGTGGGCTTAAAGTTTGCCGTTTTAGGCAAGGAAGAGTCTTGCACCGGCGACCCTGCCAAAAGAGCGGGCAATGAATTGCTGTTTCAAGTGCAAGCCATGCAAAATATCAGTACCTTAAATGCTTACAATATCAAGAAAATTGTAACGGCTTGCCCACATTGTTTTAACACCCTAAAAAATGAATATCCAAACCTAGGCGGAAGCTATGAGGTGCAACACCATACAGCACTTTTGCAAGACCTTATAGCAGCAGGCAAGGTGCGTTTGAAAGACGGTGGCACTTTTCAAGGCAAGCGCATTACTTTTCACGACCCTTGTTATTTAGGAAGGGGCAATGATGTATATGATGCGCCACGCAGTTTAATTGAACAATTAGACGTGGAGTTTGTAGAAATGAACCAAAGCAAAAAAAATGGTTTGTGTTGTGGTGCAGGCGGTGCGCAAATGTTCAAAGAAGCCGAAAAGGGCAATACAGAAGTGAATCATTTGAGGGCAGAGCAAGCCATAAGCACACAGGCAAGTGTTGTGGCAACAGGTTGTCCGTTTTGCAAAACCATGCTCACAGATGGCATGAAACACCACAACAAAGAGAATATTCAAGTACTAGATATTGCTGAATTGGTAGCGCAGGCTGCGGATTTTAAATAAGAAAAAACCTGTGAAGCCCACTGCGAAAGTATTTTATGGAAAATAGTTTTTGCAAAAGCAAAATCTGAAACCCACAGCATACCTAAGTATGTGAGGATTGGAAGATGAGATTTAGTGAAAAATATGCACCAGAAATGCTTTTCGCAGGGGCTTCTGTGTTACACAGGTTGCATATCTTCTTGGTTGATTTTCAAAGTATGATAAGAAAAATCTCGCCAAGTTTGTATCAATTGCTTCATACCTGGGCTAAGTTCGCTGTCAAACTGCATCCAATGCCCATTTTCTGGATGATAAAAGCCCAAGGTTTTGGCGTGTAAGGCTTGACTGGGTAGTATTTGCAAAGCATTATCCACCATGTGTTTATAGCCTTGAATTTGCATGCTTCCTCGCACAATGCGCTTTCCTCCGTAATCTATATCCCCAAACAAAGGGTGTCCATTGTGTTGAAAATGCACACGAATTTGGTGTGTTCTGCCTGTTTCTAATTTGCATTCCACCAAAGTTACATAGCCAAAACGCTCAATGGTACGCCAATGCGTAATGGCGTGTTTGCCCACAGAGCCATCGGGATAGGCTGCAAAAATTTTTCTGTCATGCCCTGCCCTACCCACATGCGCTTTTATGGTGCCAAATTTCCAACGCATATCACCCCAAACCAAGGCTTGGTAACGTCTTTCGTTGATTTTATCATGAAATTGCTTGCTCAAATGGGCATGGGCATACTCGGTTTTCGCCACCACCATAATCCCACTGGTATGTTTATCCAAGCGGTGCACAATACCAGGGCGCAAGCCTTTTTGCACATTTTCAGAACCCTTAAAATGATGCAAAAGCGCATTCACCAAAGTACCCGAATAATTCCCAGAGCCTGGATGAACCACCATATTGGTTGGTTTGTTTAACACAAGTACATGGTCATCTTCATAGACAATATCCAAAGGAATATCTTCTGGAATAAGCTCTATATCTGCTGGTGGATCTGGAAAAGCAATGCAAATTACATCATTGCCTCGCACCTTGTAATTGGCACGGGTAGGCTGTGCGTTCACCCAAACAAAACCAGAGTCTATGGCATCTTGAATGCGTGTTCTACTGCTACTGGCAAAACGCTCAGCAAGATATTTGTCTATTCTTACCGCAGATTGCCCAGCATCAACCACCAAACGCTTATGCTCATAACGTTCTTCGGATATTTCTGAATCTATTACCTCTTCTTCAAACTCTTTTTCTAACATAGCTTTTTTTTGCTTTTACGGTTTACCCAAAACCACATCTACATAAGCCCCAACAGACACCTGCGCCCTATTTTTAGGATTTGGATTCTGGCTTTTTACAACAGGCGTATAGGCTGGGTTTTGTGTTAAATCTTTTACTTTTCCTAAGTTTAACCTTGCCGCAGAAAGTGCCTCTCTCGCTTCTTCCAAAGACATACCTTCAAGCAAAGGCAAATCTATGAGCAAACTTTTTTTGGCTTTTGACGCATCTACATAAACCATTACCGTATCTTTTTCATTGAGGTAATCGCCTGGGCTGATTTTCTGCCCACGTTTGTCCAGCACACTAGACACACAATCCGAACAAAGTTCTGCCAATATTTTTACTTCTTGCTTGATAAAAATATTGCGCTCGGTTAAAAGCATGCGCACCTCTTTGATAGGTCTAGCGTAATAATTGGGCATTTGCACCGTAGGGGCTTTAAACTTATTGATAACCAATTGAATTTCCCTACCCTCTTTCACTGCTCTGCGCTTAAATTCACCTGTTACAGGGTCTTTATACATCGCCGATGGAATTTGGCGAACCACCTCCCCTTTCTTGCGTTCAGGAAAAAAAACAGAATCCATAACAATCAGCCTAAACCCACCTTGATTGACCAAGGCTTCCTGCAAAGGCAAGCCAACCCAATTGGGTAAAGGAATGGCTTGATCTTGTCGGGTATAGCTACTCAAAAAAACCAATATAGAAACAACAACAGCCAAGGCTACAAAAGAAGCCAAAGCAAAGTGCTCCAATACCCAAGAATAGCTATTCTTGTTTTTTTTCATGTTACTCCTGCTCTATTTGTTGAGTTTTTGCAACTGTTTTGGGCTTATCAATAGCTGTTTTAGCCATAATCAGCACCACAAATAAAGCGAATAAAAACCAAGTCGCTTTTTCTAAAAACTCCATGGTACGTTGAACCCCACCAATAGCAGCAAAGCTCTCCGATGCAGACATACCTGCTTCTTTTGCAGGTTGTAGCAAAACAACAGTTGCCAGCAACAATGCGCAAACAACAATCAAAATGGTTAATAATGTTGACATATACAAGTAATTAATTTTTATTTTTTTCTATTTCTGCTTCTATTTCTTTCATCTGTTCTTCAAAAAATGCTTTTCGCTCTGGAAATTTATGCACCAAAGCCATGTATGCCTTTTGCGCTTTATCCCATTTTTTTTGGATCACATACAATTTTGCCAAAGTTTCCGTTACCAAAGTTTCGTCCTCTTCTAGGCTTTGTTGGGCACGTTTTTTTGTTTTTTTCGTCTTTGTTTTTTCGTCGTCTAATTGTAAAATGGGGTCTTTTTTAATTTTCAATCCATCTAACCAATCGTCCAAACTTTTTTCGTGCACATGGTCTGGAAATAATTTTTCTATATCGTAATTATGAAGAGCAGGCGATTTTTGTTGTTCCACAGGCTCAACATTTTGTAAAATATTCTCTTGCAAAATTTCTAAAACGGGCTCTAAGGCTGTATCCCTCAAAGAAACCTCATCATCTAGTTGCGCTGACTGGTGATTTGCAATAGTCT
>CANHHI010000064.1 GCA_947460225.1 Flavobacteriales bacterium | reverse complement strand
CCTGCTATTTTAGGCATGGGCGTTGCCCTAGATTTGGCGTATCAAAATTTAAGTCAGCATCAGTCTTACATTCAAGGCTTAAAAAATAATTTATGGCAGGGCATACAAGCCCTTTTTCCCGATGCGATGCTCAATGGCACAAAAGAAGGACTTTATACAGTATTAAATGTTCAGTTTCCGTCTTTTTCACAAGGGGAATTATTGCTTTTTATGCTAGATATGAAAGGACTAGCGGTGAGTGGTGGCAGTGCGTGTAGTAGTGGTGCCAATAAAGGCTCACACGTGCTTAGGGCTTGTGGCAAAAACCCCGATTTTCCGTCTTTGCGCTTTTCTTTTTCGCACCACAACACCCAAACGGAGATTGCGGAAACCTTAGATATTTTAAAAGCGGTGTATTTGGAACAAGTTCAAAACACATAACAATTACCCGCCTATTTTTTTATTTTCATTGTATTTGGAAGGGCATTTCATCAGCACTTCGGTGGCGTAAAATGTGCCGTCTTCACCAGCTTTTCCCGTAACCACAAGGCTTTCTGCACGCTCAAAATCTTGGGGTTTGGCTTGATTTAAAATGACTTTTCTTTTTACGCCTTGCTTGTCCAGCATGTAAAAACTCAGCAAATTTGCATTTGTTTTTGGGTCGTAGTCTATGTTTTGTTCTTTGTCTAAACTACCTGCTACTGTGTATTTTCTGCCTGTATGGCTAAACGCATCTGAAAAGTCGGCGTAGGTACTGTTGTCCATCAGCGACACAAAAACCGCACCCATGGCTACGGCAAAACAAAGCAATATCAGTATGTGTGTATTTTTCATGGTTTCTCTTGATTCTGACGTTCTATTTGTTTTAATTTTATTTCCAAACGTATGAGTTGCGCCACAATGCCCGCAAAAATCAAAAACACAACGGCAATCACTACGTTGATTTTTCCACTTGCGTAGAAATTTTCCACCACGTTTTCCTGCCCCAAGAGCGATGCCCACACACAGGCAAATAACAATATTATGCGCATAATCATGGTGCAAATTTACAGTTTTTTAGCTAAGAAGTTTCAAAATTTGAAAAATTTACCTGTTGAACAAATAACGTTTATAAACAAAAATTCCTTATTTTTGACCTTTAAAAACGCTCATGTCTATCCCCGATACCCAAAATGCCACGCAATCTGTAGCCACTACGCCACTCATGAAGCAATATTATGAAATCAAGGCGCAGTATCCCGATGCCATTTTGCTGTTTAGGGTGGGGGATTTTTACGAAACTTTTGCCAAAGATGCTATAAAAACGGCGCATATTTTGGGCATCACCCTCACCAAAAGGGGCAATGGTTCGGCGGAGGAAGTGGCTTTGGCGGGTTTTCCTTTTCATGCTTTGGAGCAGTATTTGCCCAAACTGGTTCGTGCGGGGCTTCGTGTGGCGATTTGTGAGCAGTTGGAAGATCCAAAAACCGCCAAAGGTATTGTCAAGCGTGGGGTTACAGAACTGGTAACACCGGGGGTTTCTTATAGCGAAAAAGTTTTAGAAAGTCGGGAAAATAATTTTCTAGCCGCTTTATTTTTCAAGAAAAATGTTTTAGGCGTTTCTTTTTTGGACGCTTCCACGGGGGAGTTTTTTTTGGCAGAAGGCAGTGCGGGGCAAATTAAAAATTACCTGCAACGTTTTCAGCCCAAAGAAATTTTATACGCCAAGAGCCAGCTTAGTTTATACCAAGCATTTTTGCAGGAAAATTATGTAGCCAGCTATTTGGAAGACTGGGTTTTTCAGATAGAACACGGTTATGAAAGTTTGTGCAAACATTTTGCCGTTCATTCTTTGAAAGGCTTTGCGGTGGAACAAAATAATGTAGGCATTTCTGCAGCGGCGGCAATTTTGCAATACCTCAAAGACACGCAAAACAATAAAATGGGGCATATTGCCCAAGTGCGCATTTTAAAAGATGATGCTTTTTTGGCGGTGGATCATTTTACGTTGCAAAGTTTAGAAATTTTACAAAGTCTAAACCCCAAGGGCAAATCTTTGTTGGACGTTTTGGACTGTGCGGTATCGCCTATGGGTGCACGAAAATTGCGGTATTATCTGGCTTATCCTTTGCGCAATTTGGCTAAAATCCAAGAACGACAAAAATTGGTTGCTTTTTTTGTGGAGCGCAACGATTTGCGTTACAGTCTGCGGGATATTTTAGCGCAAATGGGCGATGTAGAACGCTTATCGGTTAAAATAGGTTTGGAAAAATTAAACCCTTTGCAGGTTTGGGCATTATGCGATGCAGCCTATAAAATGCAAGAAATCACAAGGCTTTTAGACGGTCAAATAGATTTTGCTTTGCAGGATTTGCCCAATCTTTGTGCTTTGATTACCAAAACCTTGCAAAAAGATGCGCCCGCACAAATCCAAAAAGGTGGCGTTATTGCCTTTGGCGTGCATGAAGAATTGGATAAACTCAAAGAATTGGCATTTTCGGGCAAGGATTATTTGCTGAAAATACAAGAAAAAGAAGCTGAGCAAACGGGAATAAGTAGCTTAAAAGTAAGTTATAACAATGTTTTTGGTTATTACATAGAAGTCCGCAATACCCACAAAGACAAAGTGCCAGCGCATTGGATACGCAAGCAAACCCTTACGCAAGCCGAGCGATATATTACCGAAGAACTCAAAGCGTATGAAGAAAAAATTTTAGGGGCAGAAGAGAAAATCTTGGTTTTGGAACAACAATTGTTTTTGCAATTGCTTAAAGATTTGCAACAATATGTAAAGCCTTTGCAACAAAACGCCAGCCTATTGGCGCATTTAGACGTGATGCTTGCTTTTGCACACGTTTCTAAGCAAAATAATTACGTGCAACCTGAACTCGGCGAAAACTACGCTTTAAACTTAAAAGGTGCTCGACATGCGGTGATAGAGCGTTTTTTGCCTTTGGGCGAGCATTATGTGTCCAATGATTTGTGTTTAGATATTCACGCCCAGCAAATTTTGATGATTACTGGACCAAATATGTCGGGTAAATCTGCGGTGCTTCGGCAAACGGCTTTGATTGTGTGGCTTGCGCAAATAGGTTGTTTTGTGCCAGCGGATAGTGCGCAAATTGGCGTGATGGATAAACTTTTTAGCCGTGTGGGCGCATCGGATAATTTATCCGCTGGCGAATCCACTTTTATGGTGGAAATGAACGAGGCAGCGAGTATTCTCAACAATTTGCAGGGCAATTGCTTGGTGCTTATGGACGAAATTGGTCGTGGCACCAGCACGTATGACGGCATTTCCATTGCTTGGGCAATTGCGCAATATTTGCATGCGCACCCTTTGCGACCCAAAACTTTGTTTGCCACGCACTACCACGAACTCAATGAAATGGAAGTATTTTGTGAGCGCATCAAAAATTACCACATCAGCACCGAGCAATTGACAGACAAAATATTGTTTTTGCGCAAACTTGTTGCGGGTGGCAGTTTGCACAGTTTTGGCTTGCAGGTGGCAAAAATGGCGGGTATGCCTTTGGATTTATTGCAAATTGCAGCAGAAAAACTGGAAAATTTGGAATCTTTGCGCAGTGTTGAAGCCCATAAACAAGTGCTTGGACAGGAGAAAAAAACCTTCGTGCAATATCAACTTTTTGATGAATTTGCGGTAAAAAATAAGGCTTTTGAAAAAATTTTAAAAAATTTAAAAATTGATGCTATTACACCAATTGAAGCTATGATTACCCTGCAAGAAATCAAAAATATTTGGGATAAATCATAAAAAAAACAGAAAAAATATTTGCTAATTAAAAAAAACATCGTAACTTTGCAGTGTAATTCTGAAAGATAGTTGCGCCGAAAGAGGCAAAATTTTTAGAATCAAGAAAAATGCGAGAATAGCTCAGTTGGTAGAGCGCGACCTTGCCAAGGTCGAGGTCGCGGGTTCGAATCCCGTTTCTCGCTCTTTTTTTATACCCGGGTGGTGGAATTGGTAGACACGCAGGACTTAAAATCCTGTCGCCTTAAAAGCGGTACGGGTTCAATTCCCGTCTCGGGTACTGATAGACAAATGCACAATATTGTGCATTTTTTTGTTTTTATGGCGATTTTATTTAACTTTGTGTGCAATGTACAATAGTATGGGTTTAAAACACATTGTTTTTTTGTGTTGTTTTCTTGGTTTTGGCTCTGCATCGCAGGCGCAAGACTATTTTTACACGCAAAAATTTGCCACACCCTCTACCTTATCGCCTGCTTTTATTGGCAAGCAAAACGGCGTTTCTGTGGGTTTGCAATATAGAGATGCTTGGTCTAATTTGCCTGGCACTTTTACCTTTGCAGATTTATCGGCAGATGGCTATTTCCCAAATATTCGCATGATATTGGGTGGCAAATTGAGCTATCAACAGCTTGGTTCTGCGGGTTACTACATTACAGGCGGAGAAATTCAAGGGGGTTATCATATCTACATTGCCAAACTTCGGCAATTGTTTTTGCTTATTCCCGCCATTTCCATTGGTTTGTACAATACTGGGGTGAATGTAAACAAACTTCTTTTTTACGACCAATTGCTCAATGGAGGACCGTCTAGCACCGTTTTGTACAGAAATAACCGCATGTTTTTTGACATCAATTTGGGCTTTGCCTTTATGACCAATAAAAACTATGCGCTGTCCATGAATGTATTCCATTTAAATTTTGCCAACAAATCTTTTGAAAGGGTAAACACCGATGTAACGCCGATGCGTATCAATTTGGTGGGTTTGTATCGCTTTGCTTTAACCAAACAAGTGGGCAATGCTTGGGCAAACCAAGATATGGTGGTTATTGCGGAAACCAATTACCAAGAGGGTTCTGTGTGGACGGACTTGGGGGTTTATTACAATGTGTCGGTGATTAGTTTGGGCTTGATTGCCGAGCGTTTTGCCTTTGGCGCAAGAAGAAATTATAACCCAACCGTATCGCTATTTTTAGGTGCCGATTTGTATAACACTTGCGTTGGTTATTCTTTTTCTTGGGGCGTTGGGGCAACCAGCAAGTTGTTTGGCGGTAGCCATGAAATTTCTTTAAAATATATTATAGACGCAAAATATATTAGGAGTGCCAAAACCAAGCAAGACCGAGATGTAATCAAACAATTTGGCATGCTTAAATTTCCTCGTTACTAATTATACACTTTATATGCACATTCAAAACAACAAAAAAGTTTCTCTTGCTTATACTTTAACTTTGCAAGACGAACAAGGCGAATTTATTGAAGAAGCTACGCAAGACGAGCCGCTTATTTTTACTTTTGGCAATGGCGAAATGCTTACTGCTTTTGAGGCGCAATTAGCCGACAAGAAAAAAGGCGATACTTTTAAAATAGTATTGACTCCCGCTGAGGCTTATGGCGAAAAAGATGAGGAATATGTGATGAACATGCCCAAAGGTGATTTTGTAGATGAAGACGGCGAACTAGATGAGGAAGAAATCTATGTGGGCAATGTGATTGAATTGCAAGATGAACAAGGCAATATGTATCAAGGAGAAATCCTAGAAATCAAAGAAGAATCCATTATTTTAGATTTTAACCACCCTTTGGCAGGCGAAGTTCTTTGCTTCAATGGCGTTGTGGTTGATGTAGCTTAATAAGCGTCAAAAATATTTTTGTCATTCAGAATTTTTTATAACTTTGTGTATAAAGTTTAAAGAATGGAATGTATGAGAAAGTATTTGGTGGAGTTCCTTGGAACTTGTTTTTTGGTTTGGGCTGCTGCGCTTAGCGGTGGTGTGGGTGCGGGGATTATCCTTGCAGTGATGGTTTATGCAGGTGGACACGTATCGGGGGGGCATTATAACCCAGCGGTGAGTTTGGCGATTTTTTTGAGAGGTGGAATGCCTTTGAAAGATATGTTGCTATACTGGGTGGCGCAGATTTTAGGTGGACTTAAAGCTGCGTTTACCCTGATGTTTATTTTTGATAAAACAGGTTCTGCAAGTTGTTTGATGCCCTCGCTTATGCAAGGCGTGAGCGCAGAGTTAATTGGCACAACGGCTTTGGCTTATGTGGTGCTTCATGTGGCTACGGCAAAAGCGAATGCGGGAAATTCTTTCTATGGCATGGCTATTGGTGGCACGGTAACTGCCATGGCTTTGGCTTTTGGTGGTTTTTCAGGTGGAGCCTTTAACCCCGCTGTTGCGATAGCTTTGACGGTTCAAAAGACTTTCTGTATGGAGCAACTTTGGGTATATCTAGCATCTTGTTTTGCTGGAGGTGCTTTGGCAACCTTATTGTTCAAATTAACAACAAAAGAATAATCTAAAACTTAATGTTCTTGGTCATGCAGGGCATTTTATGTGTGTTTTTAACAAAGAGCGTGTAACAACGCTCTTTGTTGTTTTTGCAGACATAGCCCGCAGGCATAGCCTGGCATCAGAGATGCTTTAATCTGCTTCGCAGGCGGACATAGTCCGATTTAATCCGTGCTACGCACGGGCAAGGCAAGCGCAAACTAGATTATACCACAATGATTTGGTGGCGCACACTGTAAGCCCACTGCGAAACGCCTTCTCGCTGTGCATTTTTTCACGGACTTCGTCCGTTTCAATCCGTGCTTCGCACGGGCAAGAAAAACCCAGCGAGCCCTGCCTGCCGAAGGCAGATTAAAACAGGCTATGCCTGCGGATTTCACCTTGTAAAAAACTGCTTTGCGATAAAACATTTCGCAGGGCGCAAACTGTATAGTTATCATGTAGGATAACACAAAAAAACCGCCTAGCAATAGGCGGTTTTGTTTTTGAATTTAGCGGGTTGGTTTGCTAGTTTATTTTTTTATAAATTAAAGCAGGCGAAACGTTTGCTGTAAAACCTCTTTTGTATATTTTTACCATTTCATTAGATGTTGCGCCTCTGTAATAGCTTTCACGTCTGTGCCAATATTTTTCGTAGTGCAATGCATCGCCCGTTACATTGACATACAGTTTGGTCGTGTATGTGGTGTGTTCACAAACATTTTCTGCTGGGTTGTGGTCTTTTTTTATGGCTTCTCCAGCACCTAATTCTGTAAGAATTTTTTTCAATAAATCTTCCACCGTATAGCATTGTTCATAGACACTTGTTATCATCACCATGTCGCTGTTGTAGCTTATTTCAGTTACTGTTCCTAGTTCTGTACCTGTTCCCAGTAAAGGGTCTTGAAAGTTTAATGTTTCTGTAAACCCTTTGCGCATGTTGCTGGCTAACTGCGTGCGAGAAAATTTTACTTTCTTAGAACGAGTAGATATTGTGTTGCCTTGTCGGATTTCTACGCCATCAATCACGCCATCAAAGGACACAAGCTCCCACCGTGTATTTGCCAAAAATGGCTCTAAATTGGGCTTATTTTCTTTCTTTTTACAGGCTACTAAAGCCCCTGTGAGTATCAAAGATACGCTGAATAAATTTGTTTTCATAACTCATTGTTTATACATCGGGCAAAATTAACTAAAAAATACCAAAAACACTAAATTTCTGCGTAATTTTTCAATTTTATTTGCGCAGACATTGTTTGTTTTCATTTGGGCGTATGCCATACGCCCCTACGTTTTGCCATATCATTAAATGGGCGGTGTAATCAATGGGCAGATTAAAACGGACAATGTGCGTGTGCGCTGCTGCGGGAGCACGCCAATTTTCTTAGCGAATGGGCGTAAAGATTTTTCGGTCAGCGAACGTAGTGAGCCCCGAGACTGAAAAATTAGCACGTGAGCGCATAGAAAATCAGTGCGGAGCATCCAGCGCAAAAAGGGCTTTTTTGGTTCTTTTGTAGCTCTTGACAAAAGAACAAGAAAGAAAAATATTCATGGGTGAACACGCAGGTTCGCCCCTACCAGACATTGTCTGTTTTAATCT
>CANHHI010000063.1 GCA_947460225.1 Flavobacteriales bacterium | reverse complement strand
TTTTATCCCAAGGCAGTTTTGCGCTCACCACGCTAAACGCTGGTATTATTGTGGGTTCAGGCAGTGCGTCTTTTGAAATTATCCGAGATTTGGTGGAAAAACTCCCCCTGATGATTACCCCAAAATGGCTCAATACCCATTGCCAACCCATTGCCATTCGCAATGTTTTGCAATGTTTAACTGGCGTTATTGCCAAAGCAGACACCTATAACCAGTCTTATGATATAGGCGGACCCGATGTACTCACTTACAAAGAAATGCTTTTGCAATACGCCAAAATTAGGGGTTTAAGGCGTTATATTTTCACCATTCCCGTGATGACGCCTCGCATTTCTTCGTATTGGTTGTATTTTATCACCTCCACGTCTTATCCGCTAGCCAAAAATTTGGTAGATAGCATGAAAAACGAAGTGGTGGCAAAGGATAATCGTTTGACGGAACTTTTGGGTATCACGTTGATAGACTATGCACAGGCTATTCGCTTGGCTTTTGACAAAATAGAACAAAATCAAGTGCTGTCGAGTTGGAAAGATGCGCAAACCAGCGGTGTTTTGCAGTCTGGCATTGAAAGGCTTGTGCAAGTGCCCACACATGGTTGCTACAAAGATGTGCGCCGTGTTGCAGTCAAAAACCCTACGCTTGCCCTAGAAAAAATTTGGCGCATTGGCGGAAACGCAGGTTGGTATTATGCAGATTGGCTTTGGGAGGTGCGTGGATTGTTAGACCAAGTTTTTGGTGGCGTGGGCGTGCGCCGTGGCAGAAGGAGTGATGTGGATATTCAAGTGGGCGATGCTTTGGATTTTTGGCGTGTTTTGTGGGCGGATAAAGACCAAAAACGCTTGCTTTTGTATGCGGAAATGAAATTACCGGGTGAGGCGTGGCTAGAATTTCAAATAGATGCAGAGGGCGTGCTCACGCAAAGTGCCACGTTTAGACCTTTGGGTTTGTTGGGCATTTTGTATTGGTATGCGGTTTTGCCTTTTCACGGCTTTATTTTTCAGGGCATGCTCACGGCAATTGCCAAGGATTGATTATCTTTGTTTTTATTTAAAAGGATACATGGCAAAAAAATACACAACAATTGACCTTTTTGCAGGAATAGGGGGCATTAGACTAGGTTTTGAGTCGCTGGGCTGTGAGACGGTATTTGCTTCTGAATGGGATAAAGCTGCGCAAGACATGTATGAGTTAAATTTTGGCACAAGACCTTTTGGAGATATAAACGCAATTGCACCAAAAGATATTCCAAATCATGATATTTTATTGGCAGGATTTCCTTGTCAGCCATTTAGTATAGCGGGTAAGGGGCTAGGCTTTTCAGACACACGAGGCACATTGTTTTTTAATATTGAAGCGATATTGAAAGAAAAACAGCCTCAGGCATTTTTGCTTGAAAATGTAAAAAGACTAACCACGCATGACAATGGTCAAACTTTTGCAGTGATATTGGCAAAATTGAAAGAACTGGGTTATACGGTATATTATAAAGTCTTTAATTCGCTTGATTTTGGCGTTCCGCAAAAACGAGAACGTATCTATATTGTAGGATTTAAAGACAAAATTCATTTTGCATTCCCCAAGCCATTTGGTTATTATAGACCACTGTCGGAAGTTTTGCAGAAAGATGATGAAATACCAAAAAGTTATTTTCTTTCAGACCAACTTAAAACAAAAAGATTAAATGCAGTAAAAGGTGTACCACCTATTCCGTCTATATGGCATGAAAATATTGGTGGTAATATTTCGGCATTGCCTTATTCTTGTGCGCTCAGAGCGGGAGGCAGTTATAATTATCTTGTTGTAAATGGTGTTAGGCGATTGACAGACCGAGAAATGCTGAGACTTCAAGGATTTCCAGACACTTTTAAAATCAATGTTCCTTATTCACAAGCACGAAAAGTAGCGGGCAATTCAGTTTCTGTTCCTGTTATCAAAGCCATAGCAGGACAAATGATACAGGCACTGCAAAGCAAAAAACCAATAGTTTTAACACCTATTCAATTAACATTATTAGACACAAATGAATATACAACAGGCAAAGCAGTCGCTGGATAAAATCATTGACAAAGCAAGGGTTCACCTTTACAAACCTATTCAGATTGCAGAAATACTGCGCCGTGACAGAATAGAAAACGATATTGACTTGTCAGATTTATCAACATATCGCACAATTTCAAAAAAATGGAGAGATATTATTTGCATCAAATTTTTAGGCAGAACTTCTACTTCTTCGGCACGCTACCAAGATGATATTTTCAATGATAATGCTATTCCGCCCAATGTTTTAGTAGAACTTGGAAAAGAGAACAGAAATAAACATGGAATAGTAGAAGCGTATATCTATCAAAAATTTGCAGATAGGTTTTCACAAATGTCAACGGGTTTAAACTATTGTTTGACACACGATAAAAATACTTTTAATTTGAATGATTTTCTTGCCATGTTTTGGAATGAACCAGGGCTAAGGAGAAGTATAGATAAAATCTATGAAATTATCGTTTATGCTTTATTTTCAGCATTGGTTGAGGCGTTAGAGGTCTCTATTGAGGTACGTTTGAACCCTGAAAAACTAGATGTATTAAAAGAATTTGAAGATTTTGCTCATCGTATAATGCAACTTTCAACCAAGCAACATAGCGTAAAGCTAAATGCAAGAATAAACAGAGTGGGGGTTACCAATGCGGCGGATAGAGGGCTGGATATGTGGGCAAATTTTGGGCTCGCTATTCAAATTAAACATTTGTCTTTGACAGAAGAGCTCGCAGAAAATATTGTATCTTCTGTATCTTCTGACAGGATTGTGATAGTTTGTAAAGATACAGAACAAAAAATAATTGTTTCTTTGCTTAATCAAATGGGCTGGAAATCTAAAATTCAAAGTATCGTAACCGAAACAGACCTTTTGGTTTGGTATGAAAAAGCGTTACGTGGACAATTTTCAAAAGCAATTGGGGATAAGGTTTTAAGAAAATTAACAGACGAAATACAAGTTGAATTTCCAGCGACTAATCATGCAGAATTTGCTAAATTTACCAAACAACGTGGCTATGATTTGCTTTCGGATAAAGATTGGCTTTTGATAAAATAGATAATCATTTATCGTGCTTACATAAATAAGCCAAATGTCTAAAAAAACCTTACCAATGCTTAAAACCAGCACCATGAAAAATTGTATTACATTACTATTTTTGCTCACGGCAATAAACCTACACGCCAAACACAGCCTAAAAATTGCTTTGAGCAAAATCAGTGGCGATTATGCGAGCAACAATTATGTGAAATTCATACAAAAACACTTGCCCGAAGCCGAGTGCATCAATTTGTACGACAAACCCCTTTCGGAATTGCCTGCGATTTTGCAGTCCTGCTCGGGTTTTGTACTCACAGGAGGCGAAGACGTAAACCCCGCAAGATTTGGTCAGGCTGAACAAATAAGTCTTTGCCAAATAGACGAAAAAAGAGATACGCTGGAATTTATGGCTATTCAAATGGCTGATGAAATCGGTTTGCCCATTTTAGGCATTTGCCGAGGCGAACAAATCTTAAACGTGGCTTATGGCGGAACGCTGATTGCAGACATACCGCTTTTGCACAAATCCGATGTACAAGTAAAACACAAAGATACCGCAAATAACAATTTGCCACACGCCATACACCTTGACAAAACCAGTTTGCTTTATCAAATCACAGGTAAACGACAAGGCGAGGTAAATTCGGCGCATCACCAAGCCATTGACAAAGTGGCAATGGGCTTTAAAGCCAGTGCTTTTGCCAAGGACGGCATCATAGAAGCCATAGAAAGGGAAAACCCAAAAGGCAAGCCCTTTTTCTTAGCTGTGCAGTGGCACCCAGAAAGGTGGCAGAGCAAGTATTTTTCGGATAAAATTGGCAAAAGATTTGCCAAAGCCGTGAGAAAGGCGCAGAAAGTAATTTAAATCAAAAATAATATACCATGAAAACAACCAAAAAACTATTCAGCCTTTTGGCATTTGCCACTACGCTAGCCTTTGGGCAAAACAACCCAGCCAAACTAGACGAACAGCCTTATATTGAGGTAACGGGTACGGCGGAACAAGAAATTGTGCCCGATGAAATTTATATCGGTATTGTTATCCGTGAAAAATATGCGGGCAAAGTCAAGCTGAGCATTGAAGAACAAGAAGTAAAACTTAAAAATGCGGTAAAATCACTGGGTATAGACTTGGACAACTTGTATTTGTCGGATGTAAATGCAGATTATGTGAAAATTCGTTGGCAGAAAAAAGACGTGCTCACAAAAAAGGAATACACCTTGAAAGTATCCAACGCCACGGCGGTGGGACAGGTCTTTGTGGAGTTGGAAAAACTGGAAATCACAGACGGATTTATTGCAAAGGTAAACCATTCTAAAATGGATAAGTGGAAAAAAGAAGTGAAAATTCAAGCCATTCAAGATGCCAAAGAAAAAGCCCAGTATTTGCTCAAAGCCATTGGGGAACAAATCGGCAAGCCCCTTGTGATTACCGAACAGGAAATGCCTTTTTACAATCGCCCATTAGCCAAAACCGCCTACGCTTTTGATGCAGAAACCAAAGCCAGCATGCCAGAAGACAGCGACATACAATTTCAAAAAATTAAAATACAAACCAATATTCACGTAAAATTCTCCATAAAATAACGCAGGCACGCACATAGTGCGTTTTATTCTGCACTACGTGCAGACCTTGTAATGGCTAGGTTATCTTGCCTGCGAAGCGGAATAAAACAGACAATGTCTGGTAGGGTCTTGCCATGGCAAGACCTCTGAATAATAAACATACGAAACCCAGCCTAAGCTGGGTTTCATTGTGGATTTAGGGTTTTACGTACACACCCCAAACGAATGAAAAATATAATAATACTCACGCCTCGCCAGCTGGTGCGCATCTGCCGTATGCAAGCAGATAAAAACACCGCAATTCATCTATGTTGCAAGCAACTTAGGCAAATTATCAGGTTTGTGTGTTGGAAAAAATTTAAGACTATCTTCAACGAATGAATGAAAAACACAAAAACCCAACCTGACGACTTGCAAGGTTGGATAAGAAAGTGCATTCAGCGTGTAAAACACGCCGCGGACAACAAACGCCTTTCAGCGGGGTTATCCGTCAGGTTGGGTTATATTTTTATGATTATAACCCCAGCCGATTTTTTCGGCGTGTTTTGTGTCCAAAGAACACACTTTCTTATCCGAGAACAAAGGTACAAACTTTTCCATTAAAGTTCCAAATATTTTTGCGGAAAAATGAATTTTCTAGTAATAGCAAAGCCTGCGAAGCAGAATAAAACGCACGATGTGCGCTGCCTTCGGCAGGCGATGCACACCCAAAACGTAGGGAACGGTTTGTAACCGTTCCAAAAAACACACAACCATTGATTACAACGCCTGCACGCAGTGCAGATTAAAACAGGCTCTGCCTGCGCACGATGTGCGCTGCCTACGGCAGGCGTTGTAATGGCTAGGTTATCTTGCCTGCGAAGCAGAATAAAACAGACAATGTCTGCGCAAAAAAAGTTATCTTTGTGTAAAAGTATGATGAAGAGGCATTTGATGTATGTTTTTGTGAATGGCTATGCGCCTTTGTACAATTGGGGTGGCATCACCCGTTCTGTGGAAAATTTTGCGCACAATATGGCAGAGGTGCATGATTTGCGCATTGTGAGTGGGGCGTGTCTGCTGGGCGAGAAAAAAGCGCATGAAAACGTAAAAATCAATATCTGGCAAAATAAAGACAAAACGCAGGTGTATTATTTTTATGGCGGACTTTGGCAATACCTAAGGTTTTTGTGGACTTTGGAAAATGATGCGTATTTTTATGTGCATTCCTTTTTTTCCTTTCGCTTTGGCATCTTGCCCTTGCTTTTGGCAAAGCGCAAAAATGCGAAGGTTATTTTAAACACCAGCGGTATGCTCAGCGATGCGGCTTTGCGGGTAAAACCTTTGAAAAAGAAAATCTACCTAAAACTAAGCAATTGGCTAGGGTTTTATAAAAACGTTACTTTTCAAGCCACCAGCGAACTGGAAAAACAAGATATTCTCAAAAATATTGCAGATGCTACTGTGGTGGTGGTGCCACATTTCCCCGTGTTTTTTCGTTATACGGAAAAACAACCCGCAGAAAACTATCTTTTTTTGACGGTTGGGCGCATTGTGCCGATTAAAAATCTGGATTTTGTCTTGCGTGCTTTGTCTGAAAAACCTTTGGAAAAACCCTTTACCTGGAAAATTGCAGGAGCTTTGGAAGATAAAAATTATGCGGCGCATTTCTTTTTGGAAGCCAAGAAAATTCATAATTTGCATGTGATTTATTTGGGAGAATTGGATTTTGAACACCTGCAAACAAAATATGAACAAGTGCATTTTTACCTTTGCCCCTCTTGGAGCGAAAACTTTGGACACGCTATTGTGGAGGCGATGATGCGTGCTTGCGTGCCGATTTTAGGCGATCAAACGCCATTTAAAAATTTGCAAAATATGGGTTTTGATTTACCTTTTGATGTACGCTTGTGGTGCGAAACGCTCAACAAGGCAAACGCCATGCCTTGGCAGGAATACCAGCATTATGCAAAAAATAGCTATGATTACATTGTGAAAACTTTGCATGCCCAAGACATCAAAAAAGCATTTGAACAAAATTTAATGAAAATATGAAACAAGTGGATTTATCACAATACAAACACAGCGAAAGCCGGGATAACTTCTTCAAAAAAGCCTTATGGTATGCTCTTCGTTTGCTGGTTTTTGAACATGGTTTTTTGCCGTTTTATAAGCTAAAAGTCTTGATTTTACGGCTTTTTGGGGCAAAAATTGGCAAGGGCGTGGTGATTAAGCCTTGTGTGCGCATCAAATATCCTTGGCTTTTGGTGCTGGGCGATTTTGTGTGGATAGGCGAGGGGGTTTGGATAGATAACCTCGCTCTGTGCACGATTGGTAGCCATGTGTGCATTTCCCAAGACGCTTTGCTTTTGTGTGGCAACCACAACTATAAAAAAACAGATTTTCCTTTAATAGCAATACCCATCACCCTAGAAAATGGCGTTTGGATAGGAGCAAGGGTGGTGGTTACAGGTGGCGTTTTGGTGGAATCACATGCAGTGGTTTGCGTGGGCTCGGTGGTGAGCAAAAACCTGTCTGCTTATAAAATATACGCTGGCAATCCTTTGCAAGAAATTAGAGACCGAGAAATATGTTGAAATTAAGCATTATTACCATTTGTTACAATGCCGAAAAAACCTTGCAAGATGCCATGGATTCGGTGTTTATGCAAACTTATCCAAACTATGAATACATTTTGATTAACGGCTTGTCCAAAGATAGCACCGAGCAAATCATCAAAAAAAATGCGCCTCGCTTGGCACACTGGCAAACCGAGCAAGATAAAGGTTTATATGATGCTTTAAACAAAGGCGTAGCCAAAGCCACAGGCGATGTGCTTGCTTTTTTGCATGCAGATGATATGTACGCCGATGAGTCGGTTTTTGAAAGGGTGGTTCAAATTTTTGAAAAAGAAAATTGCGATGCGGTTTTTGGGGATTTGCGTTTTGTGGCAGAAGATAATGTGCAAGAAACCAAGCGCATTTGGCGCATGCCTTTGGGGTCTTTTGGCTGTGGTTTTATGCCCGCACACCCAGCTTTATTTGTGCGCAAAAAGTTATTTGATAAGTACGGCGCATTTGATACAACATACAAAATCGCTGGGGATTATGATTGGATGCTCAGGGCTTTGTACCAAAGCTGTGCCAAAATGGTGTATCTGCCAAATTTTTTGGTGAATATGCGCATGGGGGGTGCGAGCACCAAAAATATAAACAGCAGAATCTTAGCTTTGCAAGAAGATTACCGTGCTTGGCAAAAAATAGAAAAAAATCCTTTGCCGATAATATTTGCTTTGTTTTGCAAGCGTTTGCGCAAGGTTTTGCAGTTTTTTGTTAAAAAATAA
>CANHHI010000062.1 GCA_947460225.1 Flavobacteriales bacterium | reverse complement strand
TAGCTGGGGTACACTTTGAAAATGTTTTGTTTGGCTTTGATGAATATGTGATAGACTTAGGCGAATTACCCAAACTTAATAAACTTTTAGATTTTCTCAACAAAAACAACAAGGCTTATGTGCGTTTAGAAGGACACACAGATAGCAAAGGTAGTGATACTTACAACAAAAAACTTTCCAAAAATCGTGCTTACACGATTTATAACTTTTTAATTGCACACAAGATAAAACCTGAGAAAATTAGTTACGTTTACTTTGGCAAATCAAACCTTTTACATGTCTGTAACCCCTGCACAGCAAAACAAAACAAAGAAAACAGAAGGGTGGAGATTAAGATTGTTGAAAAAGAACAGGCATAGCCTGTTTTAATCCGTGCTACGCACGGGGCATCAGAGATGCTTTATTCTGCCTTCGGCAGACTAAAACGGACTATGCCTGCGGATTTCACCTTGCAAAAAACTGCTGTACGATAAAACATTTCGCAGGGGGCTTAACGTGAAGAGTTTTCCTATTTTGAAATAGGTTTAAATCATACACACACCCAGATGCAAAAACCACCTCAATTGAGGTGGTTTTTTTGTTTGACCTTGCGGTCTGGACGGGACTCGAACCCGCGACCTCCGCCGTGACAGGGCGGCATTCTAACCAACTGAACTACCAGACCTTTACCGCTTTAAATCTGAGTGCAAAGTTACGTATTTTTTTTTAATCCACGCAAATAATTTGCGAAAAAAATGCGAAAAAAAATTGCAAGCACCAAGCTATCTATGGTTGAAAGCGTTATATTTGCTAGGAAAACGAACAAAATACTGGTTTTTACACGAAACATCATTTCCATGTTTTTTTTGATATTTTCCAGTACAAAATCCTTGTTATCCATCTCTTGGCTTGCTATGTAGCTTTTTGCGTATTGCAAGTTTTGCGAAAATTTATGCGTTAAAAAATTGGGTTCTATGTAAGTCAAAAAGATAAACACCCCCAAAGTAAACACCAAACTAAACCAAAGCCCAACACGCATGTTGGTTTTAAAAAAGCCTAAGGTATCCAAATGAACCGCTGATTTTTGCACGCTTTGCCAAAAAATAGGCAATAACAAACTCAAAGAAAAAAGGCTAAAATAGCCAAAAGTATGATGCGTTTTTATGCCGTAGCGCAAAAATAGTATGCCTAAAAAGCAAACAAGTGCAAAAAAACAGCCCTTAAACCAAGTTGTTTGATAATATTTCATGGTTTAGGCATTCATGCTGGCGAGAAACTCTTCGTTGCTTCTGGTTCCCTCCATGTGTTTTTTAATAAAATCAACCGCTTCTAAGGGGTTCATATCCGATAAATGCTTGCGCAACATCCAAATGCGATGAAGCATTTCCTTGCTCATCAATAAATCTTCCCTGCGTGTGCCAGAACTTAATATGTCTATGGCAGGAAAAATACGCCTATTGGATATGCGTCTATCCAATTGCAATTCCATATTGCCCGTGCCTTTAAATTCTTCAAAAATAACCTCGTCCATTTTAGAACCCGTTTCAACCAGTGCTGTGGCTAAAATGGTCAAAGAACCGCCGTTTTCTATTTTTCTAGCCGCACCAAAAAATCTTTTGGGCTTGTGCAAGGCATTGGCGTCCACACCCCCAGAAAGTATTTTCCCGGAAACTGGGGAAACCGCATTATATGCACGTGCCAAACGGGTTATGGAATCTAACATAATCACCACATCGTGTCCTGTTTCTACCATGCGTTTTGCTTTTTCCAGCACAATGTTAGCCACTTTTACGTGCCTATCTGCGGGCTCGTCAAAAGTAGAAGCGATAACTTCCGCATTGACACTGCGTGCCATATCGGTAACCTCCTCAGGACGTTCATCTATCAACAGGACGATGAGATAGCATTCTGGGTGATTTTTAGCAATGGCATTGGCAATTTCTTTGAGCAAAAATGTTTTACCTGTTTTTGGTGGCGCAACAATCAAGCCCCTTTGCCCTTTGCCTATGGGGCAAAACATATCTATCATACGCATAGACAAGCTCGCCCCTTTGCCCGTAGCCGATAAATTTAATTTTTCGTTGGGAAACAATGGGGTTAGGTAATCAAAAGGCACTCTGTCCCTTGAAAATTCTATGCTTTTTCCGTTTATGCTGTCCACGTGCACCAAAGGGAAAAATTTTTCATTGTCCCTAGGTGGTCTAATTGTTCCCCGAACCATGTCGCCCGCTTTCAAACCAAATAAATTGATTTGTTGTGGAGACACATAAATATCATCGGGAGAACTGAGGTAATTGTAATCCGCTGAACGCAAATACCCAAACTGCCCAGGTTCAGAAAGGTCTAAAACCCCTTCTGCGTGTATCACCTTTTCAAAATTATACGTAGGTTTTGGGGGATTTTGGTTGTTCGAATTATTTTGGTTGTTTGGATTATTTTGAGGATTTTTAGGCTGGTTTTGCTCGGTTTGTGCAGGTTTCTCCGCAACTACGGCTTGCGCTTTTTCAGGCGTTTCCGAAGTTTTTACTTGCGGTTCTTTGTGCAGTTCTTGTTTTACTTGCTCGTGTCGCTGATTTTTTTGTTCTTGCTTTATGGGTGCTTGTTTTTCTGGCACTGTTTTTATTTCTAGTTCCTCTTTTTGTATAGGTGCAGGTTCCTTTATAGATGCAGGTTCCTTTATAGGTGCAGGAACTTCCACATCTGCCACATGAACTATTTTGTCTGCCACGACTGGCTCTATGTGCGCAGTTTCTGTGTGCAGGTCTATTTTTTCTGCTTCTTGCGCTTCGGCTTCTATTTTTTCCGCTTGTTCTATAAACTGAATAATCTGTGTAACCAATTGCGGTTTTTTCAAATCATCTGCGCCAGAAATGCCCAAAGCTTTTGCAAGTTCGCGCAACTCACCTACCTTACGTTCGTAAAGTTCGTTTAAATTGTACATAAAATAAATAAAGAATATGGGATTTTTTCCATTTTTACAAAAAGCAGTATAATAACATGATTGTCGCTTTCCGAATACAAAGTTAAGGAAAAAAAAGTAAAATCAAGTTTTTTTTATTTTTTTTTGGCAATTTGACAAAAATATAATACTTTTGTCAGCGATTTAGACCGAGTGGTGGTATCGGTTTTGTGTAATACCTTGGTTCACCACCAGCCAAGTACAAAAATGTCACTATGACAAAATCTTTAACTAACCTAGCGGTTCCTGATGCTAGTTTTGACTGGGAACAGTTTGAATCGGGGGTTGCGTATTCTGAACAAGAACGCAAAAAAATTGAAGCCATGTACGGAGAAACACTCAGTACACTTGCAGAAAAACAAGTTATGCAAGGTAAAGTGGTTTCTATCACAAAAAAAGAAGTGGTTATCAGCTTGGGCTATAAATCCGAAGCAGTTGTTGCCGCAACAGATTTTCGCTACAACCCCGAACTTGCCATAGGTGATTTGGTGGAAGTGTATGTGGAAAGTCAAGAAGACATGCACGGACAGCTTGTGGTTTCTCACAAAAAAGCACGTGTACAACAAGCATGGGTAAAAGTAAACCAAGCCTTGGAAACTGGCGAAATCGTAACGGGTTACGTGAAAAGCAGAACAAAAGGTGGATTGATTGTTGATGTTTTTGGCATCGAGGCTTTCTTGCCAGGTTCTCAAATTGACGTAAAACCCATTAGAGATTACGAAAACTACGTGAGCAAAAATATAGAGCTCAAAGTTGTTAAAGTAAATCATGAGTTTAGAAACATTGTAGTTTCTCACAAAGCCTTGATTGAAGCCGAAATGGAACAACAAAAACAACAAATCATTGCTGGCTTAGAAAAAGGTCAAGTACTAGAAGGCGTGGTGAAAAACATGACGCACTATGGTGTATTTGTTGATTTGGGCGGTGTTGATGGTTTGATACACATTACGGATTTGGCTTGGGGTAGAGTTAACAAACCCGAAGATTTATTGCAAGTGGATCAAAAATTGAACGTGGTTATTTTGGATTTTGACAATGAAAGAAAAAGAATTTCATTGGGCTTAAAACAATTGACGCCTCACCCTTGGGACGTTTTAGATGTGAACTTGAAAGCAGGAGATGTTATCAAAGGTAAAGTAGCACAAATTTATGACTACGGCGCTTTTGTAGAAATCATTCCTGGCGTAGAAGGTTTGTTGCACGTGGCTGAAATGAGCTGGTCTCAACACTTGCGTTCAGCACAAGAGTTTGTAAAAGTAGGCGATGAAATCGAAGCAAAAGTACTTACTTTTGATAGAGCCGAAAGAAAACTAGCTCTTGGCACAAAACAATTGACTACTGACCCTTGGGAAGGTATCGAAGCGAAATATCCTGTTGGCTCACGCCACCAATCTGTTGTGAAAGCATTTACCCACTTTGGCGTATATGTTGAACTTGAAAACGGTATTGACGGTATTGTGCATACTTCGGATTTATCTTGGAATAAAATCAAGCACCCATCTGATGTTTGCAAAGTTGGCGACAATTTGGAAGTTATCGTATTGGAATTGGACAAAAATTCAAGACGTTTCCATGTTGGACACAAACAAATCCAAGCAAATCCTTGGGAAGGTGTGGCACATATCTACACAGAAGGTAGCACCCACAAAGGTAAAATCGTAGATATTAGAGAAAAATACGCCATCGTGGCATTGACGGAAAACATAGAGGGCACTTGCTCTTTGCGTTTCTTGAACAAAGCAGACGGTAAAGTAGCACAAAAAGGCGAAGAGCTAGATTTTGTGGTTATTGAAGTAAATAAAGACGAGCACAGAATCGCTTTATCTCACAGCAGAACTTATAACCAAAAAGAAGCTGAGGAGGAAAAGAAAAGACAAGCGCAAACAAAAGCCAAAGAAGACCAGAAAAATGCAGGTACTTTTGGTGAAATAGATGCTTTGTCTGATTTGAAAGCTAAATTTAGTTAGTCATTCATCAAGTTTTTCTTATGTAATAAAATAGGCACACCTTTGGGTGTGTCTATTTTTTTTGCGATATTTGCCTTCATTATGAAGATGGAAATTACCATTTTGGGCAGTGGAGCCTCCACCCCTACCAGCAAACGCAATTTGTCCGCACAAGTGTTGCACATTCGTGGGGTGGATATGCTCATAGACTGCGGAGAAGGCACGCAGATGCAATTTAGAAAATACAAACAAAAACTCCAAGACCTCAAATATATTTTTATTTCACACCTGCACGGCGACCACTTTTGGGGTCTTCCCGGTTTGCTTTCTTCTATGCACATGCTCGGCAGGCAAACACCTATCACCATATTTTCCCCAAAAGGACTAAAAAACGCCATATCCACTTGGTTTTCCCTTTCAGACACTTGGCTGAATTTTCCCGTGCATTATCAAGAACTGGACAGCAAACAGAGCGAGAAAATATTGGACGAAGATAGTTTTGAGGTGCATACCATACCCCTTTTGCACAGCGTGTATTGCAATGGCTATATTTTCAAGGAAAAGCCCAAACTAAAACCCATCAAAAAAGGCATCACTGCCCTGTATAATATTCCCCACTACGCTATAGAAAGCATCAAAAAAGGCGCAGATTTTACCGACAAAGACGGCAACATACTCAAAAACGAAACCCTCACCCTGCCCGCTGCAAAGAGTTATCAATACAGCTACGCCTCCGACACAGCCCAATTTGACGAACTTCAAGCACTGCTCAAAGACACAGACGTGCTTTACCACGAAGCCACTTTTATGCACAGCCTTTTGGAGCGAGCCATAAGCACCAAACACAGCACCGCCCTACAAGTGGCGGAGCTAGCACAAAAATTGCAAGTGGAACGCTTGCTTTTGGGGCATATTTCCTGCCGATACAGCAAAAAAGAGGAGCTTTTGCTGGCGGAAGCGCAAAGCCTATTTGCCAGCGCAGAACTCGTGGAAGACGGCAAATCTTATAGAATTTATTGACATGAAAATCATCATAGCGGACGACAGTGAACTCATACGCATCGGACTTAGGACGGTGCTCCGTGTGAATATTCCACACGCGCAGATATATGACGCCAAGGATAGCGCAAGCCTATTTCAGCTGGCACGCACGCACCACGCCGATTTGGTGATGATAGACTACGCCGCAGACCAATTTTCCATACACAGCATAGCCGAACTCAAAGCCCGACAGCAACACATTCACTTTATTGCCATGACCTACAGGCAAAGCAGTGCAACCCTTGAAACAGCCATAAAAGCAGGCATCACCAGCTACATCACCAAAGACTGCGATATTACGGAAATCATAGACGCCGCCAAAGAAACCTACAATGGCAAGCGTTACTTTTGCAAAAAAATAACACGCATCATAGCAGAAGAAAACCTAGACATAGACAGCATTGCCTTTGACCCCAACAATTCCGAACCCATTGTTATATCTCCCCGAGAACTGGAAATCATTCGCCTAATTGCCAACGGGCTCACAAACAGCGAAATTGCCGATAAGCTCTGTCTCAGCACGCACACCGTAAACACCCACCGCCGAAACATTATGGCAAAACTCAGCGTAAACAACACCGCCGGCATCGTGATGTACGCCATCAAAGCAAATCTCATACAACCCAATAAATTCCTCTTCGGCTAACGGACATAGTCCGTTTTACGCACATTGTGCGTTTTAATCCGTGCTACGCACGGGCGTTGTAATTTTTTGGCAACAATTGCCTGCGTAGGGGCGTATTGCATACGCCCTAAAAAATACCACGCAAACCATTAACCCAAATGAATAATTTAGGCATAAACAATACGCCCACGTTGCGTTGGCGAATTTTTGTGGCGTGTTTATTTTGGGCGTATGCAATACGCCCCTACGGTTCGCCCATAAAACCTACAACATTCATTTTTCTTGCAAAATTTTTCAAAAATTCTTGCTCAAAAATTTGGAAATTTAATAGAGAAATTTGTACCTTTGTACTCGTAAACAGTGCATTTGTTATTCAGATGCCAACACGCCGAAAAAATCGGCTGGGGTTATAGATTTTTAGATATAACCCAACCTGACAGACAACCCCGCTGAAAGGCGTTCGGTGTCTGCGGCGTGTTTAAACACACGTTGAACGATGCGCTGTTTACAACCTTACAAATCGTCAGGTTGGGTTTTTTGTTTGCGTCAGAGACGCTTTAATCTGCCTTCGGCAGGCTTTGCAACCGCTGGGTTGCCTTGCCAGCGAAGCTGATTAAAACAGGCAATGCCTGCTGAAAAGGTACTCCAAAAGTGGAGCAGGATTTGAGGTTATTTTACTAGTGTAAGCCGTCAGGCTGGAAACCCACAGCGCAGGGATAACGAGTTTTGTAAGGGCTCGCCTGCGTTGTGGGTTTTTGTTTTTTTGCACATCGTGCGTTTTAGTCTGCGCCTTTGGCGTAGGCGATGTAATCCTTTTCTGCGTTTGTTATTTTTGGAACGGTTATAACCGTTCCCTACTCTGCCATAATTTGACTGTTATCGTTTTTCTGTTATCGTTTTTAATGCTTCCCTTATCAAGTTTTCTTCACCAGAAAACAAATCTTGTATAAGTTTTAAATCTTCTTCGTGTCCATATTGATTAGTTTTGTTTGGAGGATTAAAGTAATCTTCTATTGGTTTGTCCAGCGGTTTTTTATCAATGTCTGCCTTTATTACCTCGTATAATTTTACAATATCATCTATTTCATAAGAACGAAATAATTGTCTCACATAATTATTATGAAAACCCTTTATAAAAGACATATTATCATCATACCGAAATGACGGAGTTCTTAATAACTCTCGCATAGTTATCCGTTTTAGAGCCTCTTTTTTAGATTTTGTCATGACTGTAAACTTCAAACAATCCCAAACATAGTTTATAATATTAAAAATTGGATATCTTTGATATTCATAGTCATACTCACATTTGGGATATAGAAAATTTAAAGCATTGTACTGGAATATATCCCTAGCATCATACTCAAAAATATCTTCATTGAATTTTGACATATAACCTTGATAATCGGTTTTGTCTCCATAAAAATGGTGGAAGGTATTTTTTAGGT
>CANHHI010000061.1 GCA_947460225.1 Flavobacteriales bacterium | reverse complement strand
CCTGTGCATATTGGCGTGCACGGCATGTATAGCTTTCTGGTGGAAATCATTTATGCTTTTGATTTTGACAGCAAAAATGTATTTTTAGACGCATTTTTGCAATTTGTGCAAAGTGTGGAACAAAAAGAAGGGAGCAATTTGCTGGCTTTGCTCTTGGCTTTCCAAGAAAAACAAGATAAACTCACAGCGGTTTTTCAAGGCGATGGCAATGCTGTGCAAATTTTGAGCATTCACAAAAGCAAAGGCTTGGAATTTCCCGTGGTGATTTTGCCCCATTTTTCCTTGTCCAGCAACAAAATACACGAAAAACTTTTTTGGGTGGACAATCCTTTTGGTGCGCCTGAAAAGATATTTATGCGGGCAAAAAAAGAAAATGAATCGCTTGCCCCCGAATTTTTTGCAGCAGAAAAAGCACAAAACCATTTAGACGATTTGAATTTGATGTATGTGGCTTTTACCCGTGCAGAAAAAGAATTGCATGTTTTTATAGAACCCAAGACCAATACCGTTTTAAAAGCCTTATCAGCACTTATTGCCAGCCACCCCAATTATCAAACAGCCAATAAAACCTTAGCCATAGGCGAGCCTGTTTGTCAAGAAAATAAAACCAAAGCCAGTCCTGTGCAAAAACAGCATGCGCTCCCAAATTTAAATTGGCAAGATTTGCGCCTGCCCAAACCCAGTCTTGCCCAAAGGCAAGGGGATTTGTTGCATCGCTTTTTGTCTTTGGTGCAAGATGCACAGCATTGGGCGCGTGATTTTGCCATTTATGCCCATGCCCTTAGCCTAGAAGAACGGCAATATATGCAGGAGCGTTTGGAAAAACTCTTTGCCCATGCGGATTTCTTGGCTTGGTTTGCCCCTTGTGAGCGGGTTTGGACAGAGCGTGCCTTGATAGACGAACATGGGGAATTGCACATACCCGACCGTGTGGTTTTTCAAGGCAACACCGCCCGTTTGGTGGATTTTAAAACCGGACAGGTGGAGAAAAAGCACCTCCAGCAAGTAGCACGATATAAAAAGCTCCTGCAAGACTTAGGCTACGAAGTAACAGCCTTTATATTTTACACCGAAACCCTCCAACAAATCCAAGCACAGTCATAGTGCGCAGGCATAGCCTGTTTTAGTCCGCACCTGCGGTGCGGGCAAAATACATGAATACGTAGGGGCAGAAAATTTTCTGCCCATTGATTACACCGCCCATTTTAATGATACGGCAAAATGTAGGGGCAGGGTTTACCCCTGCCCAAATGAAAACCCCACAACACAAAAATATATTGGGCAACCGCAAGGGTTGCCCCTACAATTATACCACCGATTTAATGATATGGCAAAATGTAGGGGCAGGGTTTACCCCTGCCCAAATGAAAACCCAAAACCATTGATTACACCGCCCACCTGACAAAAAAATAAATTTTGTTAAAACCTGTCAAAACATTCATTTTGGCACGATTTTTGCAGTACAATTTATAATAAAAATTTTCAAAATGGAATTAAAATTACCAAACAAAAACAGCTACGATTATCAATTCATTAAGATTATTGATGAAAAAATAAATAATCATCTTTCAATTAACAACGGCGCTAGAATAGATGATTATGATTTTAGAACACTAAACAAAAAAAATGGTGGAAACTACGATGAAGATGTTCTACGGAGAAGAAAAAAAGATTATTTAAAACTGCTACAAGATTATGGGTATTTAATTATAACAAGCGAAACAAATGATGCCGTAAGAAGAACAGGTATTTTAATAGAAGAGGTTTATCAAAAAGAAGCAGAACAGGCAAAGCAGATACAAAAACAAAAAGATGCAGAAGAATTAGATAAAAAATCAAAATTATTTCAAACAATCACAAGTATAGTAAGTGCATTTTGTGCGGTTGTGTCCGTTCTAGTTTTATTGTCTAGTAATCAGCCAGTCAAAACAATAGAAATTAAATACAATAAATTACAACATGAAATTAAAACACTGCAAACACGCATAGACACTTTGCAAATAGAATTACAGCACCTCAAAGAAAAACCAACCCCGCAGGTTCAGTCTAAATAATATTTTTCCAAAACATGCCCCACTACAATCCAACCATACACCACCGCAAATCTATCCGTTTAAAGGGCTATGATTACGCACAGGCGGGTTTGTATTTTATGACCATTTGTTGTCATGGGCGACTTTGTCGTTTTGGAAAAATTGAAAATAATGAAATGATTTTGAATGAATATGGACAAATTGCGTTTAATACGTGGGAAATGTTACCACAACAATTTTCAAATTTGGAATTAGATGTTTTCCAAATTATGCCCAACCATATACATGGCATCATTTCATTGACAAACAATGTAGGGGCAGGGTTTACCCCTGCCCTAATAAACAAGGATGAACCGCAAAAAAATATTCCTACAATACCCAACATTGTGGGTATATATAAATCATTGGTGGCAAATAATTGTTTGTCAATTTGCAAATCAAAAAATGAAATTATGGGCAAATTCTGGCAACGCAATTACTACGAACACATTATTCGCAATGAACAATCACATCAACGCATTGCTGATTATATCATCAATAATCCTGCAAAATGGACAGAAGATAAATTTTACACCAATAACCCATGTAGGGGCGTATTGCATACGCCCTAAAAAATACACGCCGAAAATAAAAACACCACAAAAACACCAACACAATGGGGGCGTATTGCATACGCCACGAAAACCTACGCACAGAATGGGGGCGTATGCCATACGCCCCTACACAAACATTGAAAAAAACCCGTGCGTAGCACGGATTAAAACAGACAATGTCTGCGCCTGCCGTAGGCGTTGTACTTTCTGGATAATCTAGCCCGTGCGAAGCAGATTAAAGCATCTCTGATGCCGGACAATGTCTGTGCACAAAAAAAACGCCTCACTTGCGTGAGGCGTTTTCGGTATGGATTATTATTTTAGTCTTGCAATTCTCCGAGTTTGCGTTTGCCTCTGAGTTTTTCAAGTTCTTCACGAGAACCCACAATCAAGTCTTGGAATTTTCTAAATCCAGTTCCTGCTGGGATTGGGTTACCCACAATCACGTTCTCTTTCAAACCGGATAAATCATCGGACTTACCACGTATAGCTGCTTCGCAAAGCACTTTTGTGGTCTCTTGGAAAGATGCCGCAGAAATAAACGATTCTGTTTGCAAAGAAGCCCTTGTAATACCTTGCAAAAGCTGAATAGCCGTAGCAGGCATTGCATCACGGGTTTGCACCAGTTTCTTATCTTGGCGTTTCAAAGCAGAGTTTTCATCACGCAATTGTCTTGCGCTAATCATCTGACCAGCTTGCAATGCAGAATCCCCAGCGTCTTCAACGATTTTATACGTGTACAAACGATTGTTTTCAATCATAAAGTCCATTTTGTTGATCACGTCTTTTTCAAGGAAACGTGTATCTCCAGAATCCACCACTTCTACTTTTTTGAGCATTTGACGCACAATAATTTCAAAGTGTTTATCATTGATTTTCACCCCTTGCAAACGGTAAACCTCTTGAATTTCATTCACCAAGTATTCTTGTACCGCCACAGGTCCTTTGATAGACAAAATATCCGCAGGGCTCACAGCACCGTCTGTTAATGCAGTTCCAGCACGCACATAGTCATTTTCCTGCACCAAAATATGGCGAGACAAAGGACACAAATAACGGCGGATTTCCCCACTCTTAGACTCTATAATCACCTCTTGGTTACCTCTGCGCACTTTCCCAAAGCTGACAAAACCGTCAATTTCAGAAACCACCGCAGGGTTAGACGGATTACGTGCTTCAAAAAGTTCTGTTACACGTGGCAAACCACCCGTAATATCCCCTGTTTTACCCGCAATACGAGGTATTTTCACCAAAATTCTACCCGCCAAAATTTTATCGCCATCATTCACCACAATGTGCGCATTCACAGGCAAAGTGCTAGACTTGATCAATTCACCAGATTCTGGATTGATCAAACGAATAACGGGTACTTTTTTCTTGTCTTTGGATTCTATAACTACTTTTTCAGCAAAACCAGTCTGTTCATCAATTTCTTGGCGATACGTAATGCCTTCCTCAATGCCTTCATACACAACGTGTCCAGCCGTTTCCGACAAAATGACAGCGTTATAAGGATCCCAAGAGCAAATCACTTGTCCTTTTTTAAGTTCCGCACCCGATTTCACACGCAATACCGAACCATAAGGAATATGCGCACTTTGAATCAATGAACCTTTCACTTTATCTAGCAAACGCATCTCCGTAGAACGCCCAATCACAACAGACACCTGTTCGCCATGTTCATCACGGGTAACCATTCTCAAATCATCTATTTCAATGATACCATCTGCTTTTGATAAAATTTCACTTTCATCGGCAATGTTAGAGGCTGTACCACCCACGTGGAATGTTCTCAGCGTCAGCTGTGTACCAGGCTCACCAATAGACTGTGCGGCAATTACACCCACGGCATCACCACTATTCACCAAGCGTTTGGTGGACAAATGACGACCGTAGCATTTTGCACAAACACCTTTGGTTAATTCACAAGTCAGCACAGAGCGTATTTCTACGGTATCTATACCCAACTCGTCTATTAAAATAGCTTTGTGTTCTGTAATTTCAGTACCTTCTTCAACAATCACCTCATCGGTTTCTGGATGCAAGACATCGCTTGCCGCCACACGTCCAAGAATCCTGTCGTATAAACTCTCTACAATTTCATCGTTCTTTTTCAAAGCAACCGCCATGATGCCACGCAAAGTGCCACAATCTGGTGCATTGATGATTACGTCTTGCGCCACGTCCACCAAACGACGAGTCAAATAACCCGCATCGGCAGTTTTAAGCGCAGTATCCGCAAGACCTTTACGTGCACCGTGTGTAGAAATAAAGTAATCAAATACCGTCAAACCTTCTTTAAAGTTTGTCAAGATTGGATTTTCAATAATTTCTTGATTGCTAGAACCTGATTTTTGTGGTTTTGCCATCAATCCACGCATACCCGAAAGCTGACGAATTTGCTCCTTAGAACCACGCGCACCAGAATCCATCATCATATAGATAGAGTTGAATCCTTGCTTGTCTTTTTCCAAGTTGTTCATGAGTAGATTTGTCAATTTTGCGTTGGTATGTGTCCAAATGTCAATAATTTGGTTGTAACGCTCGTTGTTGGTAATCAAACCAATGTTGTAATTGCTCACAACTTCATCTACTTTTTGTTGTGCTTCGGCAATGTAGATAACTTTTTCATCTGGAATAATGACGTCCGCCAAATTAAAGGACAATCCGCCTTTAAATGCGTAGTAGAACCCAAGATTTTTGATTTTATCCAAAAAGTCCGCCGCCGTAGGTATGTCTGTTTCTTTGAGAATTTCCCCAATAATGTCCCGAAGGGCACGCTTGGTCAAAACCTCATTAATAAAGCTAATTTTTTCAGGAACAACTTGGTTAAAAATAACTCGTCCGCAAGTGGTTTCTATGGTTTTAATCACAAAATCATCGCCTTCCTTCACACGCACACGGCAGTGAATATGCGCATGCAAATCCAACGTTTTTTCATTGTATGCAATAATCACCTCTTCGGCAGAGTAAAAACGTCTGTTTTCACCCAATACCACTTCTTCTGGTGTTGATTTTTTACCCTTGGTAATGTAATACAAACCAAGCACCATGTCCTGAGACGGAACGGTAATTGGCGCACCATTTGCAGGGTTTAAGATATTGTGCGAAGCAAGCATCAAGAGCTGTGCCTCCAAAATAGCGGCATTGCTCAATGGCAAGTGGATCGCCATTTGGTCACCATCAAAATCGGCGTTAAACGCTGTACAAACCAAAGGGTGTAATTGTATGGCTTTACCTTCAATCATTTTGGGTTGGAACGCCTGAATACCTAAACGGTGCAAAGTAGGCGCACGGTTTAAAAGCACAGGGTGAGAACGCAAAACATTCTCTAAAATATCCCAAATCACTGCATCTTTGCGTTCCACAATGCGTTTGGCAGATTTTACCGTTTTAACAATACCTCTTTCTATCAATTTTCTGATGATAAAAGGCTTGTAAAGTTCCGCAGCAATATCTTTTGGCAAACCGCACTCGTGCATTTTGAGCTCTGGTCCAACCACAATCACCGAACGTGCCGAGTAATCCACCCTTTTACCGAGCAAATTCTGACGGAAACGCCCTTGCTTGCCTTTCAAACTATCCGACAAAGATTTTAACGGTCTGTTGGATTCTGTTTTTACGGCACTGGATTTGCGTGTGTTATCAAACAAAGAATCCACAGATTCCTGCAACATACGCTTTTCATTGCGCAAAATTACCTCAGGTGCTTTGATTTCTAAAAGGCGTTTTAAACGGTTGTTTCTGATAATTACCCTGCGGTACAAATCATTTAAATCCGCCGTTGCAAAACGTCCACCGTCCAAAGGCACAAGTGGTCTAAGTTCTGGAGGAATAACTGGAACAATTTTCACAATCATCCACTCGGGCTGTTGTTTTTTCTTTTCCTTAGCCTCACGGAAAGCCTCAACAACCTGCAAACGTTTCAAACTCTCTGTTTTTCTTTGCTGAGAAGTTTCTTGGTGTGCACGGTGTCTCAAATCATTAGCCAGTGCGTCTAAATCTAAGTTTTTTAGAATATCGTGCAAAGCATCAGCACCCATTTTTGCCACAAATTTATTGGGATCTTTATCGTCCAAATACTGTGCATCAGCGGGCTGTTGGTCTAAAATGGTCAAATAATCCTCTTCGGATAAAAAATCCATAAACACAAGCTGCTCCCCGTCTGGGTTTCTCGCATTTCCTGGGTTAATAACCACATATTTTTCATAATAGATGATTTGGTCTAACTTCTTGGTTGGAAGTCCGAGCAAATAACCTATTTTATTGGGCAAAGAACGAAAATACCAAATGTGTACCACGGGAACCACAAGAGCAATATGCCCCATGCGCTCACGACGTACTTTTTTCTCGGTAATTTCTACGCCGCAACGGTCGCAAGTAATGCCACGGTAACGTATGCGCTTATATTTTCCACAATGACACTCATAGTCTTTAACACAACCAAAGATTTTCATGCAAAAAAGCCCATCTCGCTCCGGTTTATAGGACCGATAATTGATAGTTTCTGGTTTTAACACCTCCCCCTTAGAAAGCGCAAGTACGCTTTCTGGAGATGCCAAACCAATAGATATTCTACTGATACCTTTTAAGGTCGTTGTTATCGTTGTCTTGGTAGCCATAATTTTTCTTAACTGTATGCTAAATTTTCGGCAATTATTCTAATGTTACATCTAACGCCAAACCACGTAATTCATTCAAAAGTACATTAAATGACTCTGGCAATCCAGGCTGCGGAATATTTTCACCTTTTACAATGGCTTCATAAGTTTTCGCTCTGCCTGCCACGTCATCGGACTTAATGGTACATATCTCATGCAAGATATTTGCTGCGCCATAAGCCTCCAATGCCCAAACCTCCATCTCTCCAAAACGCTGTCCACCAAAATGCGCTTTACCGCCAAGTGGTTGCTGTGTAATGATAGAGTAAGGTCCAATAGAACGTGCGTGCATCTTATCGTCCACCATGTGCCCAAGTTTCAGCATATAGATAATTCCCACCGTTGCTGGTTGGTCAAAGCGTTCGCCCGTACCTCCATCTCGCAAATACGTTCTACCCATGCGTGGAACTTCTGCCTCATCACAAAGCGTATTGATTTCATCTAAGGTAGCACCATCAAAAATAGGCGTAGCAAACTTCTGACCTGTTTTTTTACCTACCCAACCCAATACGGTTTCATAGATTTGTCCCAAGTTCATACGAGAAGGTACACCAAGTGGGTTCAACACAATATCAACAGGCGTGCCGTCTTCCAAGAAAGGCATGTCTTCATCACGCACAATTTTGGCAACAATACCTTTATTTCCGTGTCTTCCCGCCATTTTATCCCCAACGGTTAGCTTACGTTTTTTAGCAATATACACTTTGGCAAGTTTAATGATACCAGAAGGCAAATCATCT
>CANHHI010000060.1 GCA_947460225.1 Flavobacteriales bacterium | reverse complement strand
GTTTTGGTGAAAGCCTTGTATGGCAAATACCACGACAATTAAAGTTTAACGAAATAGCTATTTATTATAAACCAAATGAACTGGGCAGACGGAAGTCTGCCCTTTTATTGCAGGCACGGACATAGTCCGTTTTAGTTTGCCTCGCAGATAATAACCCCCAGCAATTACAACGCCTGCCGTAGGCATATTAAAATCCCCCTAGCCCCCTTTTTCAAAGGGGGAATTTGTAAACCTATTTCAGGATTTTGCGTGTGTCTTGCCTGCACCGCAGGTGCAGATTAAAACGCACTATGTGCGCTATGCCCGTAATCGGGTGATTTGTTCTTGTAGGGCTTGTATTTTCAGCAGGGCGTCGGCTTTTTTCTTTTCTTCCATGTCTAGCACTTTTTGCGGTGCTTTGCTGGTAAAGCTGTCGTTGCTTAGTTTTGCCACCACGCTTGCCAAAAATCCTTGGGTGTATTCCAGTTCTTTTTGGAGCTTTTCAAGCTCTGCCTTTTTGTCTATCTGCTCCTCGGCAAGGGGAATAAAATACGTCTGACTGCCTTCCACAAAAGATAAACTCGCACCTGTTGGGGCTGTTTGTATGGTTTCCACACTGCTGATGTAGGCTAGTTTTTGCAAAACTTCCACAAAGCCAAAGCGATTGGACAAACTTTGCAAAGTTAAAGGCACTTTTGGGGCGATATTTTTTTCTTTGCGGGCATTGCGCACGGCACCCACCAAAAGCAGGGTTTCTTGCATACCCAAAAGCAAATCGGTGCTGCTGTTTTGCATATCCACCGCTTGCAAGCCCACGCTTTCGCCTGCCTTTCTTGGGGCAAGCAAGTGGTAAATTTCCTCGGTAATAAAAGGCATAAAAGGGTGCAAAGCCACCAGGAGGTTTTCCAAGGTTTTTACCGCAGAGGCGTGTGTTTGTGCGTCAATGGCTTCGCCAAAAGCGGGTTTGATAAGTTCCAAATACACCGCACAAAAATCGTCCCATATCAGTTTATAGACTTGCATCAAACCTTCGGATAATCTAAATTTATCCAAGTTGAGGTTAATATCCCGAAGTTCTGTGGCTATTTTTTGGTCTATCCAAGCGCAAGCCTTTGCGTTTACCGCACTTTGGGATAGGTTTGCATCTATTTGCCAACCTTGCACCAAGCGAAAGGCGTTCCAGAGTTTGTTGCAAAAATTCCTGCCTTGCTCGCAGGTGGCTTCGTCAAATAAAATATCGTTGCCAGCAGGGGAACAAATAAGCATACCCATGCGCACGCCGTCTGCGCCGTATTTTTCAATCAATTGCAAGGGGTCGGGGGAGTTGCCCAAAGATTTGGACATTTTTCTGCCGAGTTTATCCCGCACAATGCCTGTGTAATACACATTGGAAAAAGGTTTTTCGCCCAAATATTCATAACCCGCCATAATCATGCGTGCCACCCAAAAAAACATAATTTCGGGAGCGGTTACCAAATCTTGTGTGGGGTAATAATACTTAATTTCCGCATTGTTTGGCTCGCTAATGCCTTTAAAGGCTTCTATTGCCCAAATCCACGAAGAAAACCACGTATCCATCGCATCGGGGTCTTGCTGTAAATCCGCCAAACGTAAATGTGGATTTTGGGTTTTGGTTTGTGCCAAAGCCAAGGCTTTTTCGGCGGTTTCCGCCACCACATAATCGTTTTCTCCTATGCCGTAAAAATAAGCAGGTATGCGATGCCCCCACCACAACTGCCTAGAAATGCACCAATCTTTGATGTTTTCCATCCAGTGGCGATAGGTATTTTTAAATTTATCGGGGTGAAAAGAAACTTCATCGTTGAGTACGTTTGCCAAAGCGGGTTTGGCAATTTTCTCCATGCTGCAAAACCACTGCAAAGAAAGTCTAGGCTCCACCACTGCGCCCGTGCGCTCAGAACGCCCAATGCTGGTGGTGTAATTTTCCGCTTTCACAAGCACGCCCAAGGCTTTGAGGTCTTCCACCACTTTTTTGCGGGCTTCAAAAACGCCCAAACCTGCATAAACGCCTGTTTCTGCCGTGAGTTTTGCATCGTCCGTAAGCACGTCCAAAAGGGGCAAATGGTATTTTACACCCAGTTCATAGTCGTTTTTATCATGCGCTGGGGTTACTTTTAAACAGCCTGTGCCAAAGGTTTTGTCCACATATTCATCTGCCATAATTGGAATGGCTCTGTTGGCTATGGGGATAATCGCTGTTTTGCCAATCAAATGCGCATAGCGTTCGTCCTCGGGGTGCACAAAAATAGCCACGTCCCCAAAAATAGTCTCGGGTCTTTGCGTGGCAATCGTTAAGCTACCGCCATCGGGCAAAGCGTAGGCAATATGATACAAAAACGAACTTTCTTCTTTGTGCATCACTTCCTCATCAGAGAGGGCAGTCAAGGCAACAGGGTCCCAATTGACCATGCGCTTTTTGCGATAAATATAACCCTTTTGGTGCAAATCCACAAAAACCTTAATCACGGCTTGGTAATAATGCTCGTCCAAGGTGAAAGTCGTTCTGTCCCAATCGCAAGATGCGCCGAGCTTTTTGAGTTGTTCTAAAATAATGCCTCCGTGTTCTTTTGTCCAGTCCCAAGCGTGTGCCAAAAATTCTTCCCGAGACAAATCCGATTTTTTGATGCCTTTTTCACGGAGTTTGCCCACCACTTTTGCCTCTGTAGCAATAGAAGCGTGGTCTGTGCCTGGCACCCAGCAAGCATTGTAGCCTTGGCTCCTCGCCCTGCGAATAAGCGCATCTTGTATGGTGTTGTTGAGCATGTGCCCCATGTGCAAAACGCCCGTCACATTGGGCGGGGGAATCACAATGGTATAAGGTTTTTTATCGTTGGGTACAGATTTAAACAGCTTATGCGTCAGCCAATATTGATACCATTTATTTTCTATGGCAATGGGTTCGTATTTGCTCGGAATTTCCATTTGGACAAAATTTTGCTACAAAGATAAAACTTTTTTCCCAAACCAGACATTGTCTGTTTTAATCCGTGCTACGCACGGGCAAAATACACGCAACACGTAGGGGTGCATGGCATACGCCCAGAAATACATATTGATTACATCGCCTGCGCCAAAGGCGCAGATTAAAACAGACAATGTCTGGTAGGGGCGGAAAATTTTCTGCCCTTTCTTACACCGAATAACCCACGTAGGGGCGTATTGCATACGCCCAAAATAAACACGCCATAAAGATGCGCCATAAAACATCACGCACACAATGGGGGCGTATGCCATACGCCCCTACACAAACATTGAAAAAAACGCCCGTGCGTAGCACGGATTAAAACAGGTAATGTCCGTAAATTTTTTGAAAAAATGATTTTTTTGGCGGATAGAGGATTTAATCACTCCATAACTCTTCCATTCACAATAATTGCGTCTATATTTTGCAAAGCGTTAAGGTCTTGCAAGGGGTTTTTAGACAGCAAAAGGAAATTTGCCTCCGAACCCACTGCAATATCCATAGATGCGTTTTCATGCCAGTATTTCAAAGGGTTTAACATCATCGCACGCAAAATTTGCTGATTGCTCAAACCTGCTTTTTGCCATAAGCGCATTTCTGCAAACATAGAAAATCCAGGTACAGCAAAATCCGATGAAGCATCTGGGCTAAATAACAACAGCACCTCTGCATCTGCCATTTGTTTGAGCATATTTAGCTTTTGTGCCAATGCTTGCTGGGCACTATCTGATACCTGCTTAGGGTAAGCATAGTTTTGTTGCCATTTTGCTTGAATAGGTTTTGGTACAAAAGAAAAACCATCTTGATTTTCCAATTCTGTCAAACTGTATGCGCCCGATTGCAAAAAATACCAAAACAAAGTGGGACTAACATAAGTTTTCTGGGTTTTCAGTTGCGTGATAATATCCCGCAAACGCAGACTATCCAAAACATCATAACCCCCTAAATGTTCTATGCAATATCTGTTTTGCACTTGTTTTTCCAAAGGTATATTGGCAAGATAATGCCCTGCGGTTTTTAATTTTAAACTATCCGCTATGGCAAAAAAATCATCTGCTAGCGTGTCGTTTAAAGCAAAAACCTTAATCAAATCATAACCTTTTTGTTTTACACGCATCAGTTTTTCAACAATTTGCCCACGACTAGCAAAAGTATTTGCACCCACAATAGGACTTGCCAAATACAAGTTTGGATAATTTGCTTTTAAACTATCTTGTCTAAATTGTATATCGTACCCACTGCCTCGCATACTGCGTATATGCGTAACGCCCGCTTTTGTGAATAATGCCAAAAACGTATCCGCATCTATGTCTTTATTTGGAAAATGCACGTGCATGTCTTGCATGCCGAAAGTCAGTATTTTCCCTTTGGCTGGATATATTTTGGTGTCTGTTTTGGTTTTTATGGGTTTATTGCCAATATATTGCACCACGCCATTTTCCACATAAACCTGTGTGGGTTTAGAAAGTGTAGCTTGATTGATGCTTAAAATTTGAACGTCTTTGAGTAGCAAATTTTGGGCAATCAAGTTTTGTTTGGCTAAAATAAAAATGAATAAATAGCCTGTCAAATGTTTGAAATAAAATGTTTTTGTCATAGTTTTAAAATAAATTTCACCACACATCGCAAATCACCACCGCTACACCGCTTTTTTCAAGTTCAGGTATTTGTTGTTTTTCCTGCACGGTATAGCACCAAGTGTCTATGTTTTGTTTTTGCAAGGTTTGCACCTCTTGTGCTTGCACGTGCTGGCATTCCACCGACAAGGCGAATGGCTTAAACTGCAAAGTTTCTAGCAATAAAGCAGAACTTACAGGCGCATGACTCAATAAAACCAGCGGTTGTTTGATGAGTAGCGCAAGTTCATTGAGCAAATCGGCAGAAAAACTTTGCACATATATGTTTTGTTTGGGCAGATATTTTTCCAAATAAGTCTGCACTATGCACGCATATTTTTGAACATTGGCAGGGTAAAAATAAGGCGTGAAAAAGTTGTCGTACTTCAATTCTATGTTATACACAAACGCTTGCGGACTATCTGCAAAGGCTTGAAAAACCTCTTGCAAAGTGGGCGGATAAAAATCCAGTTGCCAGCTGCGAATGTCTTGCAAAGTGTGTTTATAAATGGCTTTTAGCTTGCCGTCCACCCAAATGTAGGGGTCGTGTAAAACCAAAAGTTCATGGTCTTTGGTGAGCACAACATCTAGCTCTATGCCGTCTGCGCCCTCTGCGATTGCCGCTTGAAAAGCGGGCAAAGTATTTTCGGTATGTTGGCTATGCAATCCACGATGTGCATGTATTTTTGCATTCATATTTCTTGTTTTGGGCTAAATTTAATAATTGTGTGCCAGTATTTCAAAAAAATCGGATTTATTTTTATGTCGTCTATGGAAAAAAAAGGAATAGCTATTTTGGGTTCTACGGGTTCCATTGGCACGCAAGCCTTGGAAGTAATCGCAGCACACAGCGATACCTTTGAACTGGTCGCTATTGCTGCGGGCAAAAACGCCGAACTTTTGATACAACAAGCCCTGCAATACAATCCCAATACCGTGGTGATTGCCGATGAAAGCCAATATCAAAAAGTAAAAGATGCGCTTTGGCAGACCGATGTCAAAGTGTTTGCAGGCGAAGATGCGCTTTTGCAAATTGTTGCCATGAGTCAAATTGATGTGGTGCTTACCGCCATGGTTGGCTTTGCTGGCTTAAAGCCCACGCTCGCTGCCATAGAAAACGGCAAACACATTGCCCTTGCCAATAAAGAAACCTTGGTGGTAGCAGGGGATTTGGTTACGCAAAAAGCTCGGGAAAAAGGCGTGAATATTTACCCCGTGGATTCCGAACACTCGGCGATTTTTCAGTGTTTGGCGGGAGAGTGGCACAACAAAATAGAAAAAATATATTTGACGGCTTCGGGCGGTCCGTTTAGGGGCAAGAAAAAATCTGAATTGGACAATATTTTGCCCCAGCATGCCCTCAAACATCCCAATTGGAGCATGGGCGCAAAAATCACCATAGACTCCGCCACGCTGATGAACAAAGGCTTGGAAGTCATAGAAGCCAAGTGGCTGTTTGGATTAAACCCTGCGCAAATTGATGTGGTGGTGCACCCAGAGTCTATTGTGCATTCTTTGGTGCAATTTGAAGACGGCAGTATAAAAGCCCAAATGGGACTGCCTGATATGAAGTTGCCCATTTTGTACGCATTGGCTTATCCCACACGTTTAAAAACGGATTTCCCACGTTTTGATTTTAAAGATTATGCCCGTTTGCATTTTGAAAGCCCAGATGTGGATACTTTTTCTTGTTTGAAATTGGCTTTTGATGCCATGCAAAAAGGCGGAAATACAGCCTGTGCTTTAAACGCTGCCAATGAAATTGCCGTGGCAAGTTTTTTGGCAAATAAAATCGCTTTTTTGGATATTGCTCGCCTCAATGAAACGGTGATGCACGAGGTGGCGCATATAGAAAAGCCCAATTTATCGGATTATTTAAACAGCGATAAGCACGCCAGAGAACTTGCCCAAAGCTGGGTAGCCAAAAACACAAAAGCATGAAAAAAAAGATACCCATTGACTTACACAGCGAAGATATTGCCTTTGAACTAGCGCATCAAGCCATTGTTTTGCCTTGGATTGTGCAAAGCATAAGCCATGAAGGTTTTGCTTGCAAACGCTTGCGCTACGTGTTTTGTAGCGATGCGTATTTGCATGGCTTAAACGTGCTACACCTAGACCACGACACCTACACCGATATTATTACTTTTGATTACACCGAGAAAGAAAAAATATCTGGGGAAATGTTTATTTCCATAGACCGAGTAAGGGAAAACGCCACGGAACTGCAAGTGCCATTTCTGCATGAACTTTGTCGGGTGATGATACATGGGGTTTTGCATTTATGCCAATACCAAGACCACAGCGATGAAGCGGAAGCGGAAATGCGCCAAAAAGAAGATTTTTACCTGCACACAATAAAACATTTATGGAGCAATATTTAGCACACATTGAAGAGGCTTTGCGCAAAATAAACCTGCCAGACGCCCCAGAAAAATTATACCAGCCCATTCGCTATACCTTGGATTTAGGAGGCAAAAGGGTACGCCCATTTTTGGTGCTTTTGGCATATCAAATATTTCAAAAAGATATAGAAAAAGCCTTGCCTTTGGCTTTGGCAATTGAATTATTTCATAACTTTACCCTTTTGCATGATGACGTGATGGATAACGCCCCTTTGCGCCGGGGGAAACCCACCGTGCATGCGCACTGGAACAGAGATGTAGCCATACTGTCGGGCGATGCGCTCATGATTTTAGCCTATCAAGAATTGGCTAAAATACAGCACCCCGATTTGGCTAATATGCTGGGCTTTTTCAATGAAATTGCCCTTGCCGTGTGCGAAGGTCAGCAAATGGATATGGATTTTGAAACGCAAAAAACCGTTTCTATTGCCGAGTATATGGAAATGATACGCAAAAAAACAGCCGTGCTCGTGGGGGCAAGTTTGAAAATGGGGGCTTGGTTGGCAGGCGCAAACACCCAAGAACAAAACACGCTTTACAAGCTCGGTGAAGATATGGGCTTGGCTTTTCAGTTGCAAGATGATTACTTAGATGTGTTTGGCAAAGCGGGTTTTGGCAAAGAAATTGGAGGCGATATTTTGGCGCACAAAAAAACATTTTTATTGCTAAGTTTGCAAGCAAAAATCGGGCAAAACGCCCTAAATACGCTCTTGGAACAGCCCTACGCTAACCCACAAGAAAAAATAGCAGCCCTGCGCAAGGCTTATGAAGCGCAAGAAACCGACAAAGCCAATTTAGCACAGGTGGTGCAATATAGCCAAGAGGCTTTGCAAGCCTTGCAACATTTGCCCAAAAACCAAGCCAGCCAATGGCTTGAATATTTTATACAACAACTGTTAGAAAGAGAAAAATAATATGTTTAAAAAAACGTACCTAACCTATTTGCTGGCTTTTATTTTGATTGCCTGCGCCCAAGAACAGCCCCTCACAGGCGGTAAACAAGACCTCAATGCGCCCAAGATTTTTGCCTCAAATCCCAGAAACATGCAAAAACGCTTTCGGGGAGATAGGGTGGTTTTTTATTTTGACAGGTATAT
>CANHHI010000059.1 GCA_947460225.1 Flavobacteriales bacterium | reverse complement strand
ATCCACAAAGCCCTAAATTTATAATACTTTGCCAATGGATAACTTGCGCTAAAAACAGCGAGTACAAACCCTTCTACGCCGTCCAAAAAACCCAAACGCAACACATACATTTGCATAAATTTTACAATGGGGTTGAGAAAAATTTTGTATAATTTTGGCTCTTTGCCTTTTTCCAGCAAATGCAAAGCACCTTCGGAGGTGTAGCGGTTGAATTTTTGTAAATAATCCGTAAGGTCTTGGTAGGTGTGATGCAAAATATTGGCACGAATTTTTCCTATTTCTTCTTTGGTGATAAAGGTTTCATGCACCGTGTTATCATTAAAATAGCCTGTATTTTTCTTGAATAAACGAATGGCATATTGATTGCTCCAACCTCCATGATGGATTACTTTACCAAAGCAAATAGCTGTTCTGTTAATTTTATATACCTTGCATTTTTCTTTTTTTTCATGGACAATATTGGCTATTTCACAAGCCAGTTGTAAAGAAACTTCTTCATCGGCATCTAAGTTCAATATCCATTCCCCACTGCATTTGGCAATAGCACTATTTTTTTGTTTGCCATAGCCTTGCCAAGACTCTGTATAAAATTTTGCGCCAAATTGCAAGGCAATTTCCTCTGTTTTATCCGTAGAGCCACTGTCTATAATCACAATTTCATCGGCAATATCTTTTACCGCCCTAAGCGTTCTGGCTAGGTTTTTTTCTTCGTTGTGGGTAATAAGGGCTACGGATAGTTTCATATTTGGCTAATTAAAGTAATGGTTTTTGATTTCTGAATGTTTACAACGCTTTGTGCTGTAAGAGCTTCACCATCTAAGTTGAGGGCTAAATTTTCGGTGTGCATGGTAAATGTTTTGCAAACAATGTGGCTATAATAAGCAGAAGTATGCAGTTTTTTATTGAATAATTTCCAGGTTATGCTCGGCATTGCCCACAAAGGAAAAGCACGCAATGCACACAAATCCAAATAATCGTCATCTATTTTTGCCAAAGGCGCAATGTAAGCATTGTTGCCAAATTGATTGATATTGGCAAGGGTGAGGGTGAAATATTTGCCCTCGCCTTCGGCATTTTCAGTCTGCCAGCGCATCGCAATAGGTTTATAGCTCAAAAAGGCTTTGGCACACCATTTTACATAATGCCAAAATCCCCTCTGCGCATTATTTTGGTTAAACAATTGTGCAATTTGCGCATCAAAGCCAAAGCCTGCAAAACCTATAAAATCCTTGCCATTGCATTGCCATACATCGGCTTTGAGCAATTTTGGATTGGCTAGTGCGTGGAGCATGGCGGAAAATTGTTTTCTAATGCCCAAATGTCTTGCTACACCGTTTCCAGAGCCACAGGGCAATATGTATAATGGCAGTGTTTGGGGTATTTTTTGTATCATTTCGTGCACCGTGCCGTCTCCGCCAACCACCACCACGCAGTCGGTTTCGGGCTGTGCTTGCAGTTTTTCAGCAAGCAAAATAGAAATATGCCCAGCATATTGCGTATAAACCAATTGAAAAGAAAAAGGCAAATTTTGGCTTTGTAGAAAAGGCAGCAATTTTTTTTGCCAACCTGTCCCAGAAATGGGATTGACTAAAAATAAAATGTGTTTAAAAGTCTTCATACAGTTTATTGCCTACGATTCTGGTTTGATAACTTTGTAAATACGCTTTAAGTAGCAAAATATGCTGTGCTAAAAGTTCTGCATGAAGCTCCTGAACATCTGTTGTAAGCATAGGGTCTTTTTGAATATCAAAAAATCCTATTACCTTGTCATTATCTATGTTATAAAGCAATTGAAACGCTTGGGTTGTCAGACTATAATAACCGCCGTGAAAAAGCACAACATAACCCGGCGTTTGGGCAAACAAACTTTCTCCAAAAGACACCATTTGGTAAGGCAGTTCTAATACATCAAAAACGGTTTCGGCAATGTCCACATGTTTGCCTATTTTGTGGTTTGTTTGACTTTCTATGCCCGCCTTAAATACAATCAAAGGAACGGCATAGTCTTTTTTATATTTAGGCATCTGCTTGGGCGATTCCGCAGCCACGTGGTCGGCAGTAATGATAAAATAGGTGTCTGCAAACCAAGCAGATTGTTTAGCCATGCTAAAAAAATCGGATAAAGATTTATCTAAATAGCGCAAGGTTTTATAAATGGGGTAATCATCGCTGGACTTTGAAAAAGTGGCAAGAAGACTATCTGGCAACGTATAAGGGTTATGGGTGCTTAATGTGAAAATACTGGCGAAAAACGGCTCTTGTGTCTGGTTTAAGGTCTTGTTGAAAAACTGTAAAAATGCAGCATCATAAATTCCCCATGCACCGTCATATTCATTGGGATTAGGATACTCATTCATGCCATAAAAAGCGTCAAATTTTGCGCTGTTTGCAAAACCGTCCATGCGCATAGAGCCATTTTTTGCACCATGAAAAAAATAACTTTGATAACCGTATTTTTTCAAAACTTTGGGTATGCTGCTGATATTATTGCTGCTGTAATTGGAAAACACAAAAGAATCGTCCATTAAATGTGGAATGGCGGAAAAAATGGCACTGGGCATGTCTGCCGAGCGTAAACCATTGGCATAAAAATTGTCAAACACAATACCCTCTGAGGCTAGACTATCTAAAAAAGGCATTAAATGGTTTTCTTGTCTGGGGTTTAAGGTTTGTAAAAATTCAGCAGAAACACTTTCTAAAATCAGCAGCACAACATTGTTTTTCTTTGGAGGAATCTTTTTTTGTTGTGTATGTATAGGATTAAAAGTTTGGTCTAAGGTTTTTTCATCAAAAAATATTTTTGGCGTTATAGCTTGTATATTGTGCGAGAAATAGAGTGTAAATGTGCTGTTTAAAACCAAGGGCATGTTTTCTGCCACACAAAATTTACTAGCTACAATAGGCTCCAAAGGACGAGTACCAAGACCACCTCGTGCCATGATACATTGACCACTTAACAGTACCAACACTAGGGGCAGTAGCTGGTTCATTTTTATAGCACCGATGTGCTGTTTGGTCAATAATCTGACCTGAAAGTATTGCGAAAAAATCAAAAAAACAAATCCCAATAGGCTCAACGCCAGAACGTGCCAATAACTTACTGCTAAACTCGTCAGTATATTGATAGCCGCTGTTTCTTCGGACATCAATTTTAAAACTTCTATGGTACTGCGTTTGTTTGTAAAAGCAAAATAAGCAATATCCACGTTATTGATGAGTAGCCATGGCGTATTGGAAATTACAAAAAATAAGGAGAATATTAGGCAAAAACGTTTTAAACGAATAAAAGGAGATAAAAAAAGCAATAAAACCAAAGGTAAATTGGTTAATGATATACTTGCAAAATCAAAATACCAAGCACCCCATATTGTTTTTATATCTGGGCTAGAAAACGCAGAGCGGTTAAATTGCCAAAATAAAATTTTAAGATATTGGTAGGTCAAGAACAAGCCAAATAGGCTCAATAGGTAAAAACGAAGAATAAAATAAATTGACCTCATAAACAAAAATCCATGCGAGGTTTGGGTTTAGAAAAAACGCAGTGTAGCATTTTTTAAAATTTTAGGGACACCTTTGTAATTCTCTGAGCTAAACGCTAAGCAAAATGCTTTGAGACCCGCCATTGTATCCAAAAAGGTTTCTATTGCAGAAAAGTGTTCGTTTTTCAAACGCAGGAAGCCTCGCATGGTAGGCACAAAGTTATGAATTTTTTTATCAATCCAAAATAAAATACAAAAAAAATTATCCAAGCATGGTGCCTTTGTACGCAATGGCTATTTTAATATTTTCCCCTTTGAATTTTTCTAGGCAGTTTTTATACACATCGCTTTGTAAAAGCAAGGAATCATCGTGATTTGCTGCCCAAGCATAAGCAAAAATATTGATATAGTATTCCCCAATTTCGGTGGTATAAATAAAAATAGGATCCACCTGCCTTTCTATATCGTCGGCATCTCTGGGATCTAGCCAAAGGGGGTGCTGATGGATTTCCGCACGAATAATTTGATACGCCCTAACCAAATTAGAATCTAGGGTTAGCCTAAAAATCAGGCGTTTGCGAATGCGCTCATCGTTGTAATGGCTATTGACAATCACAGATTCTGAGGCAATGCTGTTGGGTATTACAATGCGTCTATTTTCATAATCACGCACAATGGTGTGCATCAGCCCAATATCTTCGACCATGCCACGGTCGTACTTTTCTACTTGTATCACGTCGCCGATGCGAAAAGGTTTAAAACCCACCAAAAGCAAACCCGCAATAATGTTAGAAATCGCTTTTTGCGAGGCAAAACCGACAATCGCTGCAACAACGGTTGCAGAGGCAAAAATGCTTTGACCAAGCGCATTTAAAAATGGAATAGAGTAAAAAAGATATAAAATAGCGAAGAAATAAATCAGCCCAGAACTAGCGCCTTTGATAAAAGATAAACTGCTGTTGTTTTGTTTTTCAAAATGCCTATCAAAATATACATGCAAAGCTCTTTTGAGCAAATAAGAAATCACAACAGCTAAGACCGCTGCCAGAAAAGGTTTTAAGACCAGTTCTAATATTTCCCGAGCTTCGAGTTCTAGGGTTTCAATAGAGGTTTCCATCGTATTTTGAAAAATAAATCGCTAATTTACGCAAAATTTTGTTTAGGATAAAGTAAAAAAGCATTAAAAAATGTAAAAAATAATATACCTTGGTGCATCATCAGCAAATCCTCACTGGTCATGGCTAAAAACACAAGTAAAACAAAAAAGAAATATAACACGTTTCTATCTTGATAGGCTTTGTAAAAACTGCTGGCAAATCCCAAAAAGAAAATTGCCATGCCAAAAAAACCAAAAGCCATCAGTATATTCAAAAATTGATTATGCACAGAGTATTTTGCCTCCACAGCGTGCAAAAAATGTCTGTCTGCATACGCCTTTTGGAGTTCCTCGTAGGAGTCGCCAATGCCATACCCAAACCAAGGTGCTTGTTTGATTTTGTCCATGGCACAGATGGCTTTGGCTTTGCGCAAAGCAGGTCCTTCCCAGTTCTCATCTTTAACCACACTGCCAAAGTGATTATTGACGGGGTTTGTATTCTCCCAGTGAATGTCTAGATTTTTTGTGCTAATCAGCCTGTTTGTAATCGTTGGGGCAAAATATGCCAAAGCCATAAAAAACAGGAGCAAACCCGCAAAAATAGAGCCTTGTGTTTTCCAAGATATATGGTTTCTAAGCACCACTAACGCATACAAAAACAAGGCAAAGCCCAGCGATAAAATAGGCAAGCGTGTGCCTTGCAAAAACACAAAGACAAGCAATAAAGGCGTTAAAATATAGAGAAAAAGTATTTTTTCTTTGCTTGAAAAATACCCCAATCGCCAAAATTCAAGCACGATAAAAATGGCAAAATTGACATACAAACCAATAGTTGCAGGGTGCTTTCCGGTAAAGCCCACCAAATAAGCGTTGTAAAAAGCAAATGCGTTGTTTTGTGCAAAATAATGGTAACTAGCCAGTGCGCAAGCAATCACAAAAACCAGTCCCAAAATAAGTGGAATGTTCTTCAATAGCCTGATTTTTTTCAACGATGAAATATTGATACTGCTAATGAAAATAGGAAAAAGAAGGTACGTGATTTTTTTTTCGCATTCTTTGATGCCAGCATATACATTGTCTGAATACAATAAACTGACTACATGATAGAGTGCAAAAACACCGAAAAGCCAATTGCTAGGCGAGTGGCTGACAAAGTTTTTCCATTTCTCTTGCCAATGCCCAGAACTTAACCAAACTAGGCAAATGAGCATAAAAACCACATTGGTGGCTTTCCAATAAGGGCTTAAAAGCAAGATAAAAAACGCATGAAACAAATAGAAGTAAATGTTTTCAATGTTTTTCCAATAGCAATTGTTTATAGAAAATTTCATAGTTTTTAGCGCAGTGATAAATGTTAAAATATTTTTTTTGTAAAAACAAGCTGTTGTTAGACCAGGTTGTGAGTATGGCAGGGTTTTCTAAAATATCTTCAATATATTTTTTGACTTCTGAATTGCTGTTCCAAATTTTACCATTGGGCAACTGGCGACTGACCAAATCTACGTGTCCGCTACAATTGGAAAGCAGTAGGGGTAAACCAACCGACATGGCTTCCAAAGCGGATAAAGGCAAGCCTTCCCAAAGTGAGGTGGACAAAAATACGTGGCTTTTACGCATGTTTTTAATAACGGAACTATGTTTGAGCCAACCCGTACAACGCACAAGACTGCTTGGGAGCGTGTCTCCTATCCAAACAAAATGAACACGAAGTTCATCATGCAAGGACAAGGCAATATCAAAAAATCGCTCTTGATTTTTTTGTGTGTTATTCACACCAGCATTCACAATAACGAGTGGATGCTCTGCCGTGAATACTTCGGGAAATTCCTTTTGTTCCCCTTGTACAAACCTTACTTTTACGCCATTGTTAATTTTAAATACTTTGGCTTTTGGTATATGTTTTTTAATACTCCTTTCCTCACTGCCTGAACAAGCCACAAAATTTGGGTTTTTGTGTAAGGCGTGCGCAAATTTTTCTAAAAATATGTAAAACTTTTTTGTGCGCTCGCTAATATCTAAGCGCAAAAATGAAATGGCGTGTGGGGTATAAACGACAGGACAAGCAAAAAAGCGACTGAAAACTCTGCACAAAAAACCAGCTTTTGAAGCATGTGCATGAATAATATCTGGTTTTTCTTGGCGTATGACCTTGATCAACTGCCATGCCGCTTTCAAATCATCAAACCAATGAATTTCACGCTGCACCGCTTCCCATGCGATAAATGTGGCTCTTTGATGAAAACCACGTTGTGCAGCATAGATATTTTGTTCAGAAATTCTATTGCCATGCAAAACAACATGGTTATGCTTAGAAAGGTTAAAGCACAATTCTTGCATAAACTCCAAAGTACCAGAGGCAAAAGGCTCGCTAACGTGTAATATTTTTAAACTCATTTTTCTTCTTCTTTCGTTTCTATTTTTACAAACCAAGAGGCGATGTAACCCGTAAATGTACCCATTAAGCCCATACCCGAAAGAATTAAAAATACAGCAATAAATCTTCCTTCGGTTGTAATGGGATATTTATCGCCATAACCCACAGTACTTATAGTTACAAAAGCCCACCAAAGGGCGTCTTCGGCGGTTTTTATGTTGCTATTGGGTTGATTCTCTACACTCAAAATGGCGAGTGAAGAAAACAAAACCATTAAAATGGAGAATATAAAAGCCGAACTAAACGCACTTTCCAGTTTATTTCTTAAAAAATAATCTATCAGTGCTTTGCTGGATTTGAAAGCCCTTAAAATACGCACCAAACGCACAATTCTGACCACAAGTCCTAGACGCATGAAAACAAAGTTTGGCAGACTTGACAAAAGATCTATCCAGCCCCAACGCATAAAATGCCATTTATCTTTTGACGCTTTGAAACGCACTAAAAAATCTATTAAAAATACAGCACAAGCAATATTGTCAAAGAGATATAATATTTTTTCGGTTTCAATAGAGAGTGCAAAAATATGCTCTAAGACCAAAGCCAATATGCAATACACAGAAAAAAGCAACACCAAGAGTTGCAAAATTCCGAGTTTGGGCATTTGTTTGGGCAGTATTCAAATATTTACCACAAAATTAAGCAATTTTATGCAAAGTTACATGTTTTGAAACATTTTCTTGTAAATCTTTTGGGTCATGCGTAACCCATATTGTGGTAATATTTTTGTTTTTAAGCCAAGTGTGCAGGGTTTTGCGCAGGTAATTTTTGCCTTGCTCGTCTAAATTGGCAAAAGGTTCGTCTAAGAGCAATAACTGAGGTTCTGTGGCTAAACTCCTTGCCAGTGCTACCCTTTGTTGTTCTCCACCAGAAAGGGTTTGAATATTTTGTTCAAGCAACTTGGCAATCCCCAAAAATTCAACAAGTGGTTCTAAGCGTTCTTTTTGTGCTTGTTTGGATAAGGTAGATATGCCAAAGCACAGATTTTGCCATACATTCAAGTGTGGAAAAAGTGCATAGTCTTGGAATACAAAACCTATATTTCTTTGGTGTGTGGGCACATGAACGTCCGCATGGCTCAAAATTTTGCCGTTTAGCGAAATACTTCCTGTTTGTATTTTTTCCAAACCTGCAATCAGTCGGAGCAAAGTGGTTTTGCCAGAGCCATTTCCCCCCGATAAAAAAGCAAGCTCTCCTTGGGCTAAATCCAAATTAAAATCAGCAATAACCGTTTT
>CANHHI010000058.1 GCA_947460225.1 Flavobacteriales bacterium | reverse complement strand
TTTCATCGTTTTTTTAATTTTTTTCGTCCTGTTTTACAATAGGCACAGGAACATAGGCACTTTTTTATTAAATTTTTCACTCAAATTTTACTGCCTTTTTAATAATTTGGTCTTTAAAGAGCAAGAGCAGAGCCACCGCCATTAAATACACAAACATATTTAAATCATTTGCCACAAAATCTGTGTGCCAATTCATTAAAACTATGCTTGTTTTTTCATGCTGGTGCATACTGGGCAAATCTATCACCATTAACATGGTATTCCATGCAAAATGCAGACCTGTTGATGCCCATATTCCTTTGCGCTTATACATTAAAGCAAAAAATACGCCCATGGCAAAACGAGTAATCATATCCTTCCAAGCATCAGGATAGCTGTTAATCAATCCATCAACGTGCATCATCGCAAAAACAAGTGATGAAATCAGAATGCTTTGCACCACGCTAAAATGTTTTTCTAAAACACCTAAGCCAATGTATCTAAATGCTATTTCTTCTAGCCAAGCGTTTAGCAGTACTCGTAAAACAAACACAGCCATCAGCAAATAATTGGTTTGTAAAGCCACATCAAATTGCCAATTTGCACGGTAAGCAAACACTAAAAAAATAGGCAAATACAAGATAGCCCCAAGCCATGCGCCTGTAAAAAACCGCAGAGGCTTTTCATAAGACAGCACCTGCAAAGGCTTTGCTTGCCAATGGTATATTTTGACCAGCAAAATACCCGATAATATAGTGGTGCAGCACATAAGCAAGATACCACCAATAGAAGCCTCTGTATATGAATGGCTTTCATCTATAAAACCAAACACGAGAAACAGTTTTAGCAACGACACGAATAAACCAATTGACAAAACAAAGAACAAGGCAACATAGCCCAAAAAGATAAAAAATGATTTTTTCATGGTATAAAATTTTTGCTTAAAGAAAAAAACACCCACCACTTTTTGGGTGGGTGTTTGTGTAATTTTAATGGTGCATAATCAGTTCAACTATTGCACAAATGGCACTACATACGCCACAACCTCCTTTTACCTGTGCAGCGTTCACTGCTTTTGATTTCAATTCTAATGCTTTCATAGCTTTGTTTAGATTTAATTTGCCCTCACTTTACAATAGGTAGAGGAGGTTCACACTTTTGTTGTTGTGCCTAACGTTAGTAAATTATTTTTTGTTTTTAGCACAACGTGTTAACATAAAAATTTCATCATGCTATCTGCCTAAATAATCTATGGACAAATTTAAAAACTTTTTAATTAAAGTTCCAAATTTTTTTGCCGTATTTTTTTATAAAAATAGCCATTTATAGATTTGGCAAGGGTTTCAAGCACAAAAAAACCGCCAAAAAAAGGCGGTTTGTGTTGTTTTGCAAGGCTTTACTTCCTGCCAAAATCTGCGTATATTTCCCCCCATTGGTCGGTTTGCCACTTTTGCACCACATTTGGGTAGGTGTTTTGCGAAAGCCAAATTTCGGCACGCTGCACCAGCAAAAGCGTTTTTTCATCGCTCACAGAAGTTTTTGCTTTTTTGTTGCGTAGCCAAGCTAGGGCGGTTACGGAGTCCGTGTAAATGGGAAAATGCCAATTTCTTTTTTTGCACAAAGCCAGCGCATGCACCAAAGCCAGAAATTCCCCAATGTTATTGCTCCCATCTGGAAAAGGACCTTGGTGAAAAATCCGCTCTCTGTTTTCCGTCCAAACACCTTGGTATTCAAACACACCACGGGGGTTACAGGCGGCATCTACGCTAATACTCGGCAAAACAAAACCTGTGTTGAATATTTTTGGAGCTAGGGTAGCGGTGTTTTTATTGTTCGTGCCCAAATGCAAATGCGCAGATTGCTTAAAGGCTTGCTCTGCCTGTTCTTGGTTTGGAAAAGACTTATACAAAGCCCCGTGAAAACCTTCTATTTGCAATTTGCAAGCCGCCCAAGAATCATAAACCCCTGGCGTTTTGCCTTTCCACACCACGTAATACTTCATCTGATTTTAAGATTAAGCCACTCCACCACAAGGGCAAAGCCCATAGCCGTATAAACGTAGCCTTTGGAAATATGAATACCAAAAGCGTCCAAAACCAAGAGTGCGCCAATCAAAACCAAAAAGCACAAGGCAAGCATTTTGAGCGTGGGGAATTTGTGAATAAATTCTGAAATTTTATCGGCAAACAAAAGCATAACCACCATAGCTACAATCACAGCGGCTATCATAATGGGCAAATGCTGGGAAAGTCCGACAGCGGTTAAAATAGAATCAAAAGAAAAAACCACATCAATGGCAATAATTTGCAAAATCGCCATGCGAAAAGAAAGCATGCCCTTTTGTGGCTTAGGCGTTTCTGGGTCGTGTTGTTTGATTTTTTCTACAATTTCTTTAACCGCTTGAAAAACCAAAAACAACCCGCCTGCCAGCAAAATTAAATCCCTTGCGCTAAAATCAGGCTCCAAACCCAATTGACTTAAAAACGACAAACTAAACAAAGGCTTTTTGAGCCCAATAAGCCAAGTCAAGGTAAAAAGCAAAGCCACCCTAACCCACAAAGCTAACATCAAACCAATATACCTGGCTTTTTTACGTTGATGAACAGGCACCTTTTCGCTTAAAATGGCAATAAAAATCACATTATCTATGCCCAAAATGATTTCCAAAAAAGAAAGCGTGAGCAGGCTCAAAAGCCCATCTAAAGAAAAAAAAATATCCATACATTTATACGATTAACCAACTTTGCAAGACTTCACTGTTTGGCAAAGTTAATTCAAGTTTTTGTTTTTTTCTATATTCGCTTAATTTTTGTTGCAATTGACCTAGTTTTAAACCTTGCATGTCTTCCACACTTTTAAAAATATGCACCAAGTGTTCTGCCCAATCCGCATCTACGCCAATCGCTTCAAAGTCAGAGGCTTTGGGCAAGGCAGCCCATTTTTCGGCACGCAATTGCGGGAAAAACAACACTTCTTGAATGCTTTCTTGATTGGTCAAATACATGCACAAACGGTCTATACCAATACCCAAACCAGCGGTGGGTGGCATGCCGTATTCCAAAGCACGCAAAAAATCTTGGTCTATAAACATTGCCTCATCATCGCCTTTTTCCAAAAGTTGCATTTGGCTTTCAAATCTGGCACGTTGATCCAAGGGGTCGTTGAGCTCGGTGTAAGCATTGGCAATTTCCTTACCATTCACAATCAACTCAAAACGTTCTGTCAAATTGGGATTATTGCGGTGTTTTTTGGTAAGTGGAGACATTTCCACGGGATAATCTATAATAAAAGTGGGTTGCACAAATTGTTTTTCACATTTTGCCCCAAAAATTTCGTCTATCAATTTGCCCACACCCATGCTTTCGGTAACTTCTATGCCAATGGTGGAGCAAAACTGCGCCAATTCCGTGCGTGTTTTGCCTTCTATATCAAAATGGGCGTATTTTAAAATCGCATCACGTATGGAAATGCGCAAATAAGGTGCTTTAAAATCGACTTGTTTGTCGCCAATTTGCACAGCTGTATTCCCACAAACTTCCTGAGCCACACGCTCCAAAAGATTTTCGGTGAATGCCATCATCCAAATATAATCTTTATAAGCTACATAAATTTCCATGCCCGTAAACTCAGGATTATGGGTTCTGTCCACGCCTTCGTTTCTAAAATTTTTGGCAAATTCATATACGCCGTCAAAACCACCAGCAATCAAGCGTTTCAAATATAATTCAGGAGCGATGCGCAAATAAAGCTCCATATCCAAAGCGTTATGGTGTGTGGTAAAAGGCTTTGCTGCCGCACCGCCTGGTATGGGTTGTAAAATGGGCGTTTCCACCTCCAAGTATCCGTTTTGATTGAAATAATCCCGCATCACTTGGGTTATTTTGATGCGCTTTTTAAAGGTTTCACGTACTTTTTCGTTCACCACCAAATCCACGTAACGCTGACGATAGCGCAATTCTGGGTCGGAGAAAGCATCGTGCACTTTGCCGTCTTGATCTATTTTGACAACAGGTAGTGGTTTTAAAGATTTTGCCAGCAGAGTAAGCTCGCTCACGTGTACAGATTTTTCACCCGTTTGTGTGGTAAAAAGATAACCCTTTATGCCAATAAAATCGCCAATATCCAAGAGTTTTTTAAATACTTCATTATACAAGGTTTTATCTTCAGTGGGGCAAAGTTCATCTCTATTGACATAAATTTGCATGCGTCCCGTGCTGTCTTGCAATTCTGCAAAAGCCGCTTTGCCCATCAAGCGAACGCCCATAAGTCTGCCCGCCATGCACACTTCTTGCTTTTCCACAAAATTTTCCTCCACCTGTTTTGCCCAGTGACTCACAGGAAAAGTTTCCGCAGGATAAGGGTCTATGCCCAGCTCTTGGAGCTTTTGCAAAGAATTTCTACGCAAAATTTCTTGCTCAGATAAGACGACGCTCATAAAAATAATTTGAATTGCAAAGGTAGTTATTTTTGTGGATTTTGCCTAGCTGTCCCAAGAAAAATCTTGACATTTTTTGCCAAAATAAATCTATTTTGCCCAAGAAAAAATACGCACCCCGCCGTGGTTTCTGTTATTTAATAAATACTCTTGCAACATTTGCTCAGAAACAACTACTTTTTTCTGCAAACTCGCACTGCTTGCATGGAGCAAATAGGCTTTTTCGTCTTCTTTCCAAACAAAACCAACGTGATTCACGTCTAACCCAGCCATGGTGGACTGTATCACAACCAAATCTCCTGTTTCTAATTTGGCATATATTTTGGCGACTTTTTCTTTATCCAAAACATAATATTTTTGTTCAGACAAACCTTTCTCTATTTTTTTTATTTTCTCCACAAGCACAGAGTTTTCAGCCAGTTGCTTGTATTTCCTAAAATTTGTACTCATGTAGTTAATGGATTTCTGTTCCAACTTGCCACCCAAATTTTTGGTTTTTTCCTTTATCAATCCAGAAGCTACTTGCTGGTTCAGCCAAGCTGAAAAATAATGCGTGCGTGAAGCATAGCCTTGAACTTCTCCATTATAATAACGGAAGTTTTGCAAATGCTCTTTAAAATTTTTCATTTTGCAAGCACCATCTTGCAAGGCAAGCGCAATTGCCACCGTATTTTCTACAAAAGTAACACAATCTAATTGTGTTAAATTCACCACCAGTTGCTCTGGTTCTTTTTCCAAAACATTGGCTACATAAGGCGTGCCAAGAAAATTTTGACTCAGCGCAGGAATTATTTCATAAAGACTTGCACCCTCAAAAGATTCCATTTGTTGGCAAACATCTTGCAATTTATCTTTATTGCTCGTCTGTGCCCGCAAAGCACCAAAAAACAAGCAAGTGTAGCAAAATAATTTTAACATAACTATGGTTTTTTTTGACAAAAATAGTAAATTTGTATCTATGAACGAAAATATTTTATTACAAAAAGATTTCAATACGCCTTTTGAATCTTTTCCTTTTGACGCTATTGCTCACCAAGACTACAAACCAGCGTTTTTAGAAGCATTAAAAGAAGCAAAAAAAGATATAGCAAAAATTAATGAAGAAACTGCGCCTGCGGATTTTAAGAATACTTTTGTTGCGCTTGAAAAAGCGGGCGAACAGCTATCCAACGTTTCTTCTGTATTTTTTAATCTACTTTCGGCACACAGCAATGCCGACATGCAAGCCTTGGCACAGGAAATATCGCCCTTGCTCAGTGCGCATCATTCAGAAATATTGTTTGACGAAAAACTTTTTGCCCGCATAGAAAAGGCTTATCAAAACACCGCCAAAGAAACTTTGACAAAAGAAGAGTTAATGCTTTTGGAAGAAACTTACCGTGGCTTTATCGAAAATGGCGCAAAATTACCAACAGATAAAAAAGACAGGCTTGCAAAAATTGACCAAGAGGAGAGTTTGCTTTGTTTGCAATTCGGCGAGAATTTACTCAAAGAAGTAGAACGATACGCCCTTTTTATTGAAAATGAAAAGGATTTACAAGGTTTGCCCGATTTCGTGAAAGCAAGTGCCAAAGCCGATGCTACGGAAAAAGGCAAACCCAATGCTTGGTGTTTTACCCTAGCGCAACCCTCTTATTTGGGTTTTATGACTTACAGCGAGAACCGAGCTTTGCGCAAAGAACTTTTTTTGGCTTTTTCCAGCAAAGGTTTTAAAAATGACGATTTAGACAACCAAGAAATCATGCGCAAAATTGTGCAACTGCGCAGTGAACGATCAGAAATGCTGGGGCACAAAAATTATACGGAAATGGTTTTGAAAAACCGCATGGCAAAAAACAAAGAAAATGTTTTTGCTTTGCTAGACAAACTCAAAGATATTGCACTGCCTTTGGCAAAAAAAGAATGGCTAGAAATAGAAAATTACGCCAAAAAAATGCACAACATCAGCCAATTGGAACGTTGGGATTTTGCGTATTACAGCGAAAAACTGAAAAAAGAAAAATTTAACTTAGACGATGAAGCCTTAAAGCCTTATTTTTCGCTTGAAAAAACCGTGCAAGGCATGTTTGAGGTTGCAAAAAAATTATACGGCATTTCTTTTGCAGAGCACACAGATATTCCTTTGTATCACCAAGACGTTAAAACCTATCAAGTTTTGGATAAAAACGGTGCGCACTTGGCATTATTTTACGCCGATTTTTTTCCACGTGGAACAAAAAGGAGTGGGGCATGGATGACCAATTTTAAAAGCCAATCGGAAGGAAAGCGTCCGCACGTGGCTATTGTGTGCAATTTTACAAAACCCACGCCCACGGAGCCTTCTTTACTCACCTTTGACGAAGTGCAAACGCTTTTCCATGAATTTGGGCACGCATTGCACGGCATGTTTGGCATGGGTAAATTTGCGAGTTTGAGTGGCACTTCTGTGAAATGGGATTTTGTGGAATTGCCTTCGCAAATTATGGAAAATTGGTGTTATGAAAAAGAGTGCTTGGATTTGTTTGCGACCCATTACCAAACGGGCGAAAAAATCCCAAGTGCTTATTTGCAAAGCATCAAAGACAGTGCCAATTTTTTAAGTGCTTACCAAACCATTCGCCAACTGAGTTTTTCCTATTTGGATTTATCTTGGCACGCCTTGGGCTTGGTAGATGCAAAAAACATTCAAAGTGTTGGCGTGTTTGAAAATGCCATCACTGAAAATTTGCAAATTGCCCCAAGCGTTGAGCACACAAGCATTTCTTGTGCTTTTTCGCATGTTTTTCAAGGGGAATATGCAGCGGGTTATTACAGCTACAAATGGGCAGAAGTGCTGGACGCCGATGCTTTTGAATTGTTTTTAGAAAAAGGTATTTTTGATGAAAAAACCGCAGAAAGTTTTAGAGAAAATATCTTAAGCAAAGGCGGTAGTGAAGACCCAATGGTTTTATACAAACGTTTTAGGGGCGCAGAACCCAGCGTGGAAGCCCTTTTGAAAAGAAGCGGTTTGGCATAAATCATTGCCAAATAAAAATATTTTTGCACCCAAAAATGGGTGCATTTTTATTTCAAACAAAATCCCAGAAAACCCGTGTGTCATGCCATGGCATGACCCTACATTTACGGTATAAAAAATCTATCTTCATGCCATTTTGATGGATTACTTTTTATGTATTCCGAAATAACATTATAAGATTTTTCAGTACGAATAATATGGTCATGAAACCTTGCCTGCCAAGAAAAAGAAAGATTATTGCGATAAAGTGTCTTGGATACAGCGGACTTATACTGACTAACAATAGTTGATAGTGTCGCTTTTTGGGGTTTTCCAAATTCTCGTTTTGTGCAAAACAAGTCTTCTACTTGCTTATCTTTTTGAATTTCTATAATTCCATGTACATGATTTGGCATAATGATATAGGCGTGTAGTAGAACGCATGGAAAATGTTTAGGAATTTCATTCCAGCAATCCTCCGCAATTTTTCCAAGTTCATTAAGGAACATGGTTTGAGAAATAATATTCCCAAAATAACAAACTCTATCTTTACAGCAAATTGTAACGAAATACAAGCCATTCCAAGAATAGTCATAGCCTGCAAGTCTAATAGGTTTTCTTGTAGGTATTGTCATAATGTTTTAGAAGCCTAATATACAAAAAATAATAGCCGTCTGCAAAAAATCGTAGGGTCATGCCATGGCATGACCCTAAACATTCAAAATCCAACACATCAAATTGAATAAATTACCACATTAAAGCCTTGTAGGGTCATGCTATGGCATGACCTAAATACACAAACAAAATAAATTTCATGGACACATAAAAGGTCATGCCATGGCATGACCCTACACATTCAAAATCCAACACATCAAATTGAATAAATTACCACATTAAAGCC
>CANHHI010000057.1 GCA_947460225.1 Flavobacteriales bacterium | reverse complement strand
AGCCTTAGCAGATTATGATAAAGCCATAAAATTAAATTCAAATAATGCAGAGGCTTATAACAATAGAGGAACTGTATATGCAAGACTTGAAAAATACACCGAAGCCATAAAAGATTTCAAAAAAGTCATTAAATTAAATCCAAATGATGCAAAGGGTTATTACGGTTTAGCACTTTTATATGAAGAATTAGGGGAAACGGTATTAGCTTCTTATAATTATACCAAGATGTTTCGTGTACTCCAAGGATACAGTGATTTGGAGGCGCATCATAAAATAGACAGAAAAGAAGAAACTATATCTATTTTCAAGTTTAGTCCTTTCAACGAAAACACTTTGAAAACTTTGATTAACAGCAAGTTATTTTTATCGCAACCGCATAAGCATTGGAATGACCCGCACGATTGCAACATGGATGTATGGGGAGCAATGGCTCAAAATCTTTTTCGTGAAAAAGCCCGTTTGCAGGCTTTTATGATAGAAAAAGAAGGCAAAAAGCCTTATGAAAATACCCTGTTGTGGGCGCATTATGCAGATAGCCACAAGGGTATTTGCATAGAATATGAATATACTTTAAACAGAGAAAATCCAATAGCCACTTTGCACAAAGTCAAATACCAATCTGAAATAGCATTTAATGAATTAAGCGATGGGTTTAGAATAAAAGCCGAAGACTGGCAATATGAAAACGAGGTGCGGTTATTTTATTTTGATGACAACAAGGAAGACCCGAACGTGCTTAAATCTTTTGATGAATTGGGCTTAAAAATTAAAGCGGTCTATTTTGGCACAAGGTGCTCGCCAGACAATCAAGAAACTATCAAGAAAATACTAGGAAATGATGATATTGTATTTGATATGATAAAGCAAGAACGTAGTTTTGTGTTAAAGTTAAAAGAAATGTAGGGGCAACCCTTGCGGTTGCCCACCGTATTTTGTGTTTTTTCGGAACGGTTACAAACCGTTCCTTATATTTTGCGTGCATCGCCTGCGTAGCAGATGGAAATCCCCCTAACCCCCTTTTTCAAAGGGGGAATTTGCAAACGCATTTTTAGGATTTTTTTACATGCCTTGCCTTGCGAAGCAGATAGAAGCATCTCTGATGCTGGACTATGTCCGTAGATTAAAAACCAGTTTTTATATGGTATATTTCAGCGTTATTTTATATCTTTGCACGAGGAGTACAAAAACATGGAAAATGATATTTTAACAATGGAAAACGAGACACCTTCATTTGTTAGTCCACCCAAGAAAGAATTTTGTATAGGTTACCCTACAAACCTTGCTTTGGACAATACTTTTTTGATTGAACACTTGCAAACGCACAGTTTGCTCAATAACCTCGGCGACCCACAGCAAGGCATCTTTTATGCCATGAATGCCCAAACGGAGGAGCTTGCGGTGCTTGCCTATTTTGCAGAATTGTATAAATTAGACAAATACTGGGGTTATGTAACGCATGGAGGCACGGAGGGCAACCTTTCTGCTTTGTATTTGGGCAGGAAACATTTGGGTGCGCCTGTGCTTTATTGCTCCGACCAAAGCCATTATTCTGTGTTTAAATCTGCGGATTTGCTGGGTATCCCTATTCAGGTGGTGGCAAGCAATAGCAATGGCGAAATGGATTATGTGGTTTTGGAAAAATTGCTCAAAAGCGAGAAAAAACCCGTTTTGTTTTGCGCTTCTATCGGCACTACGATGAAAGGCGCAACGGATAATATAGATATTATTTTGCTTTTGCTGAAAAATTACAATATAAAATATTATTTGCATTTAGACGCTGCTTTGAGTGGCATGATGATTCCTTTTTTAGATGCTGATTATTTGGATTTTTCCACAAAAAATATCGCCAGTATTTCGGTGAGTGGGCATAAATTTATTGGCACGCATTTCCCTTGTGGGGTGGTTTTGGCACGGGAGCAGTATGTGTCCAATATGTCTGATATTGCTTATATCCAATCCAAAGATACGACTGTTACAGGCTCTCGCAATGGCTGGGCGGCAGCGGAACTAAATCACGCTATACAAAAGCGCAAAACGCAGTTTAGGGGAGAAGTGGGCAATTGCGTGGCACAAGCGCAGAGGCTCAAAAAATCTTTGGATAGAATCGGTTGCCCAGCGCATTTAAACGATTGGTCGAATACAGTTTATTTTAAAAAACCTTCCGTGGAATTTTGCAACAAGTGGAACTTGGCTTCTGACAAAACCATTGCCCACGTGATTACCATGCAACACGTTACCCGAGAGGTCGTGAATAAATTTATAGACGATATGACCAAAGAATTGCGCAGTGCAGCACCTTCTAAACCAAAAAAACGCTAATTAAGCGTTTACGGTGTTCATGGCTTTTTCCACGCCTAAGCTAAAAACTTGTTGCAAAGCCTGTACGCTTTTTTCTATGGCGGGTTTGAGTAAAATTTCTTCTTCGGGGAGCCATTTGCCCAGCACAAAATCCGCTTGATTTCCTTTGCTGAAATCATTGCCCACGCCAAAGCGCAAGCGTGCAAATTCTTGCGTGTTCATTTGTAAGGCAATATCCTTTAAGCCATTGTGTCCACCATCACTGCCTTTTAAGCGCAGGCGCAATTTGGCGAGCGGTAGGGCAATATCATCGGTTACCACCACAAGGTTTTGTATCTCTATTTTTTCAGCTTGTAGCCAATACCGCACCGCTTTTCCGCTTAAATTCATGTAGGTATTGGGTTTTAGGAGTACAATCACCCTGCCTTTATATTTGGCATGTGCAATTTCTCCCAATCTACCCGTTGAAAAAACAGCATTGGACGCACTTGCAAGAGCGTCCAATACTTTAAAACCTATGTTGTGTCTGGTGTTTTCGTATTCAAAACCGGGGTTTCCTAATCCTACGACCAAAAACTTCATGTTTCAATTGTTTTTATTATTTTTTACCAGGTGCCGCTGTTTCAGCTGCTTTTCTAGACGCACGAGATTCTGTGATTGCCACAACAACCGCCGAAGGAGCTTCCAAAACCTGTAAAACACCTTGGTTTAAATCTGCCACACGAATTTTATCGCCAATATCCAATTTAGAAATATCGCAAACGATTTGTTCGGGTAGATTTTCAGGTGCACCCATTACGGTAATTTTTCTAAAATGAACCACTTTCGTGCCACCACGTGCCACACCCGGAGAATTTCCTTCTACATGCAAAGGAAGAGCCACACGAATAGCTTTGCCTGCAACCAGTTCAATAAAATCAGCGTGCATGACTTTGTCTGTTACAGGGTGAAACTGTGCATCTTTCAAAATTGCACGAACCACCTTGCCATTCAAATCCAAATTCACCTGATACACATCTGGAGAAAAAACAATTTTGTTCAATTGTTGTTCTACAATGGTAAAAGAAACTTGTTCTTTGCCTCCATACAGAATGCAAGGAATTTTACCTTCCCTACGAAGGCTTCCAGCATCTTTTTTCCCTACGTTCTCGCGCGGAGAACCGCTCAATGATACCTGTTTCATGGTTTATAATATAAAATGTTTATTGATTGACTTGTTGTTTAGTAGTGCGGTAATCACATCTGAAAACAGTGGTGCCACCGACAAAACTTCTATTTTGTTGTGATTTTGTTTTAAAGGTATGGTGTCTGTTACAACGAGTTTGTTCAGTTTAGAATCTTCCAGGCGTTGATATGCTGGACCAGACAAAACAGCATGCGTGCATATTGCAATCACGCTACGTGCGCCCTTTTCGTGGTATAAATCGGCAGCTTTGGTAAGGGTTCCCGCAGTGTCCACAATATCATCTACAATCACCACATCTTTGCCCTCTACTTCGCCTATCACGGTCATGCTCCCTACTTCGTTGGCTTTTTTTCTGTCTTTGTGGCAGAGTGCTAACCCACAGTTTAGGTGTTTTGCATACACTTGTGCACGCTTTGCGCCACCCACATCAGGTGCGGCAATCACAATATCTTTATTTTCTTTTTCTGCCCAATTTTTTAAATAAGGCAAAAATATACTGGACGAATACAAGTGATCTACGGGAATTTCAAAAAAACCTTGAATTTGGTCGGCGTGCAATTCCATAGTCATCAAGCGGTCAATGCCAGCCACAGAAAGCATGTTTGCCACCAATTTTGAACCAATAGCCACACGGGGTTTGTCTTTTCGGTCTTGCCTTGCAAAACCAAAATAAGGAATAACCGCCACAATGGATTTTGCAGATGCACGTTTTGCCGCGTCCACCATAAGCAAAAGCTCAAATAAATTATCGGTGGGCATGAAAGTGCTTTGCACAATAAAAACATCTTGCCCCCTCACAGTTTCTTCATAAGAAACCTGAAGCTCGCCATCGCTGAATTTTGTGAATTCAGCATTGCCAAGGCTTACACCTAAATGCTTACAAACGGCTTCTCCAAGTTCTTTGGAGGATTGCCCAGCAAATATCTTCATTTGGGGGTTCATAACTATACGCCGGGTGTTTCTAAATAAGGTTCTTTGCGTTTTTTAACCTGATACACCGTAATCCACAAGGGCAAGGCAAAAGCAGTTAGAAATATGAGCACCCAAAAACCGAGTCCCAAGACCAAAAAGAAAAATAGAATTCCAGCAATCATAATTTGTTTTTTCTTAGACCTACAAAGGTAGGCATTGGGTACAAAGGTATAAATTTTTTTTCAAATATTATTCGTTTTTTCATGTTTTGTTAACATATCCAAGACGTACCAAGCCATATAAAGTCCAAAAATGGCAGGCATGTAAGAAATGGTGCCGTAAAAGGATTTTTTGAAGTTGCTGCCGTCTGTGAGTTGCAAGGAACTTTCTATCACCAGCTCAGAAGAATACACCACAGGAACGCCCATTTTTAAGATGTCTTTTTGCAGTCTTTTTCGGATAGTTTTGGCGAGTTTGCAGGCACGTGTTTTTCTAAGGTCTGCCACTTCCACCAAATTTGGATTAAGTCTTCCGCCTGCGCCCATGGATGAAATAACCGCAAAATTTCGTTTTTTTGCTTCTTCTATCAAGGCAATTTTTGGCGTGATGCTGTCAATGCAGTCTAGCACAAAATCATAAGGCTCGCTTAATAATGCTGCTATATTTTCGGGCTTTACAAACAATTGCAATACCTGTAGTTTTACGTTGGGGTTTATGCTTTGCAAACGTTTTGCAGTTACCTCTGCTTTGGATAAGCCAATGGTTTCCGCTGTTGCCATGATTTGGCGATTTTTGTTGGTTAAGTCATACACATCGCCGTCCACCAAAGTAAAACTGCCTATGCCCGCCCTGCACAAAAATTCCGCAGCAAAACCGCCCACACCACCCAAGCCAACAATCAAAACATTTGATTTTGAAAGTGCTTCCACCTTATTTTCTCCTATCAAGAGCTCCGTACGCTCTAACCAGTTTTTTGCCATTTGGGGTGCAAATGTAATAAAAAGCCCGTTATGAAATGTTTTATCGCAAAGTATTTTTTTGCAAGGTGAAATCTGAACCCCACAGCATACTGGGGTATGTGAGGCGTGGAAGATAAGACTTGTTGAAAAAGACACAGCGAGAAGACGTTTCTTAATGGGCGTAAAAAAAGTTGCCCTCTTTTCAAAGGGCAACCAGACAAACTGAAAGAAATGATAAAATTTTTAGTTGTTATATTTGAACTCGATTTGATCCACGATCAATACACTGCCATTTACTGCTGTATATCCATCTCCTGCGGTAATGTTGATTAACAAATACTCAGGCAATCCGCCGTTTGGATTGTAAAAAATTGGTGCAGAAACACGTGTCCAATTGCTTTGTGTGCCAGATAATTTAGCACGGGTGTAGCCTATTACGTTTTCAGATACAGGTTTGTAGCCTTGTGGGTGATTTTGGTAACGTGCAGGCAATTTTGCAGACTCGTCAGTCAATAAGCTAGAATGTAAAGAAAGCTCAAAAACGGCTTTGTCTCCACCTTGTGGGGTATATTTCACAAAGAATACCACGCTATCAGGTTTGTCTTTAAATACCGTGTAAGGTTGTTTAGGCAAAGAAACGTTTGTTTCTATAAAACCAAATTTATCTGCATTGATTAAATCAGACAAAGAAGCAGCATCGGTTTTTGGCTGACCGTTAGACAATTGTCCAGGTACTTTTGCCAAAGAGGTGATTCTGTTTCTGAGTTGTACCGCAGACAAAGTGCCATCCATACCGTTTACCCTGTCTATCACTAGGTTTGCTTTGTTTACGCTACCTGTTAGTGTCAATTCACCCACGCCACCTAGTGCGCTAGACATGCTAGACCCAGCTGGATTGTAATTGTTTCCAGATTTTTGCATACCCAATCTTGGAGAATTCCAATATTTTGGGTGCATGCGGATTTCCGTCGGTACAGAAGCCGAGTAATTGGTGTAACCAGCTGCTACGATGTCTTCCCATTCTGAAAAACCCATGTTTTTCAATCCGCCAGAGGTAAATACGTGCAAATAACCCAATGGGTGTGTTGCAAAATTTGCCAAATCTTTGGAAATTTCAACCGTTACATTTGGATTTTTTGTGCCTAACACATAAAAGTTTCCAGACAAACTCCCTTGTGAAACAGCAGTTTTTGCAATTGCTTGTTCGTTTTGACCAAGCTGAACTTTTGGTTCAGACTTTTTACAACTGTAGAAAAGCACTCCCGCGCTTAACATGCACCCCAGGTGCGATAATTTGATGTTTTTCATAAATGTATAATTTTAGAATTATACTAATAGAACGTGCTGGTTTGAATAAAAGTTACAAGCCCCCTGCGAAATACCTTCTCGCTTTGCAGTTTTTCATAATTTTCATCTTCCAATCCTCACGTACTCAGGTATGCTACGGGTTTCAGATTTCACCTTGCAAAAAACTGCTGTGTGATAAAACATTTCGAAGTGGGCTTAAATACTTTTTGTTGGTAAATTTGCCTATTGCCTAGATATTTTATACCTTTGCTACACATTATATCTTATCAACCATGAAAAAAATTATTTTGTCCTTGGGCATTATGCTAGCTGGTTCTGCCCTTTTTGCACAAGAGTTGCAAGTAGATAAAGAAGAACATGATTTTGGCACGCTCAAACAAGGGGCTGATGCTACTTGTTATTTTACCATCACAAACGTTGGTGTGGCTCCAATGATTATTAGTAATTGCGAAGGTTCTTGTGGTTGCACAGTGCCAGAATGCCCAAAAACGCCTATTGCGCCTGGTGCAAGTGCTAAAATTGCGGTGAAGTATGATTCTATGCGTTTGGGTGCTATCCGCAAGGAGGTTTATGTGAACTACATGGACGGCAAAAAACAAATGCAGAAAAAAGTATTGAGGATTAAGGGAGAGATTTCCAAAAGTTAACTTTATTACACGAAAAAAATAAAATCCGCCCTAGGGCGGATTTTTTATTGTTCAGCTTATGTTTAGTTATTTTCTTCTTTGAAAGGAATAACCGAAACAAAAGAACGGTCATTTTGTTTTTTCTCAAAATGAACCATACCACTCACCAATGCAAAAAGTGTGTGATCTTTTCCGATGCCCACATTTTCACCTGCATGGTGTTTTGTTCCTCTTTGACGCACCAAAATATTACCCGCTATTGCTGGTTGTCCGCCAAATATCTTCACGCCTAAGCGTCTGCCTGCTGATTCTCTACCGTTCCTGGAACTACCTTCGCCTTTCTTGTGTGCCATAATTTTTCTATTTTACAATTTTAACCAATGGACGCAATTTGAATTTGCGTTAAATACTGTCTGTGTCCGTTTTTCTTTTTGTAACCCTTGCGGCGTTTCATTTTGAACACGAGCACTTTATCTCCTTTTAAGTGGCGGAGAACGGTAGCTTGTACCTTTTTACCTGCTATAGCTGGGGCGCCAACAGTTACTTTTTCGCCGTCTATGAGCATAAGCACTTGGTCAAACGTTACCGTTTCCCCTTCTGCCTGCTCCAAACGATGAACGTACACCTTTTGGTCTTTTTGCACTCTAAACTGCTGCCCTGCTATCTCTACGATTGCTTGCATAAAATATATGATATAATTCGGATTGCAAATTACGGAAAAAAAATGCGTAACGCCTAAAAATTTTCAATAAAAATTAACAATAGGTATTAAACACTTCTTTGAGGTGCGTGGTGATTGCCTCAGCACGATTGCCTTCTATATGGTGCCTTTCTAAAAAATGAACCAATTTGCCATCTTTAAAAAGTGCCATAGACGGAGATGAGGCTGGATAAGGCAGAGTGTATTGACGCACTCTGTTTGTTGCCTCTAAATCATAACCCGCAAAAACGGTGTAGATGGCATCGGGTTTTTTTTCGTTTGCTATTGCCATTTTAGCCGCTGGGCGAGCCGCACCCGCAGAACAACCGCAAACCGAGTTAATT
>CANHHI010000056.1 GCA_947460225.1 Flavobacteriales bacterium | reverse complement strand
GTTGGCAACACGTATTTCAGTGCTCTTTGTGCCAAATTGCCATGCCCAATTTCACGTCTGCCCACCCCACGCAAAGGTTTGATTTCGCCCGTAGAAAACGGCGGGAAATTGTAGTGCAACATGAAGTTTTCGGTGTAGGCGTAAACCGCACCGTCAATGCTTTGCGCATCTAACTTTGTACCCAAAGTCAGCGAAGTCAAAGACTGGGTTTCTCCACGGGTAAACACTGCCGAACCATGACAAGCTGGCAGGTAATTTACCTCGCTCCATATTGGTCGGATTTGTTTGGTGTTTCTACCGTCCAGACGCACATTTTCATCTAAAATCATGCGGCGCATGGCAAGTTTTTCTACATCGCCAAAATACCAAGACACCAAGATTTTTTTCTGTTCTTTTTCCTCTGCTGTCCAGTTTTGGGCTTCTATAAATTGGTTTTCCAATTCCTCAAAAGCCCCGCCACGTGCTTTTTTATCCAAAGCACTTTTGGCAATTTGGTAGCATTTTTCGTAGCAATAGGCTTGTATTTGTTCTTTTAATTCTAAATCATGGGTTTCATGTTGATACACCCTTTTGGTTTTGGCTTTTTCCACCATAGCCGCCAATTCTATTTGAAACTGGCACTGGCGTTTGATTTCTGCGTGTGCAAACTCTATGGCGGCAAGCATGTCTGCTTCGCAAACTTCTTTGAGCTCGCCCTCCACCATGAGAATATTGTCCACAGTACCTGCAATAATCATGTCTAGGTCAGACTCCGCAAGCAAACTGTGATTTGGATTGATTTGGAAAGTGCCGTTGATGCGCCCTACACGCACCTCCGAAACAGGTCCTTGAAAAGGAATGTCAGACACCGCAAGTGCTGCCGAAGCTGCAAAGCAAGCCAAAGCGTCTGGGCATATTTCTTTGTCCGCCGAAATCAGACTAATCATCACTTGTGTATCGGCGTGGTAATCGCTTGGAAAAAGTGGACGCAAAGCCCTATCCACCAAACGCATCACCAAAATTTCTTCATTGGAAGGTCTGCTTTCACGCTTGTGAAAACCGCCCGGCATGCGACCCGTTGATGCGAATTTCTCTCTATAATCAATGGTGAGGGGCATAAAGTCCGTTCCTTCTACCGCCTTTTGCGCAGAAACCACTGTTGCCAATAGCATAGTGTCGCCCATTTTTAGCACCACAGAGCCATCGGCTTGTTTGGCTAGTTTGCCTGTTTCTACGGTTAGGGTTCTTCCGTCGGAAAAGTTGAATTCTTTATTTATAACTTGCATGTTTAAAACTATCAATTTATGTACAAAAAAGGGAGATTCGGTGCGCACACCGAAAGCCCCCCTTTATTTCTGTGGCAAGAAAATTATTTTCTTAAACCAAGTTTCGCAATCAACTCACGGTAGCCAACGATGTTTTTAGATTTTAAATAATTTAACAATCTACGGCGTTTACCCACCATGATAATCAAGGCACGTTGCGTCACAAAATCGTGTTTGTTTTTTTTGAGGTGTTCTGTCAAATCTAAAATGCGTGCTGTAAAAAGCGCGATTTGACCCTCAGTTGCACCCGTGTTTGCAGTGCTTCCAGCATATTGCTGAAAAATCTCTTGTTTTTTTTCTTTGGTAACCATAATAAAACATTTAAAATACAGCTGAACACCCAAAGGCGTTAGCAGATTCTGATTCAGTTTGCAAATTTAGTTTATATTTCAGAAAAATCCAAATGATTGGGGATATTTTTACACCATAACCATTACAAAAAATACGCCAACAATAAAGAAAACCTAAATACAATGCCAATAAACATGCAGATAAATGTGCCCAGTGCATGCGTACGCATAAAACCCAAGACCAAAATCAAAGGACTGCCCAAAAATGGCACCCAAGCCAGTAAGCCCAAAATATAACCGTGTTTTTCCACCCATTTTTTGTATTTTTGGTATTTGGGTTTTTGTATGTCTATTTTGTGGCTCAAAAACCGAGCTAAACTATAACTAGTTATTGCCCCGAGCAAATTGCCAACAATAGCCACAAAATATATCCACCATATAGATAAATTATGTTCATCTAATGTGGCGAGCAAAAATAGAAAAACCGCTTCGGTGGGCAAAGGCAAAATGGTGGCTGCCAAAAAACAAACCACAAACAAGCCTACATAGCCCCAGTTTTGTACAAATGTAAAAATAGCTTCTTGCATGATTAAGCATTTAATTTATGTAAAGTTTCTTGCACAAATCGCTTTTCATCGGCAAAGGAAATGTTGCGGTGCTCAATTTCCAAAGTGCTCATCAAGGTGTATTGGCGTTGCAAAAGTTGCACATATTCCATAGCCTCCATATCAAATGGACGATGAGATAAGGCTTTTTGTATGCTTTCTATTTTTTGCATCAGTTCTTGGGTTTTTGGCGCAAAAAATGTTTCTGAAAATTTATCCCAAACATAATCCACACCTTGTTTAGACGGGTGCAACATGTCGGTGTCGTAAAAGCGGTAATCCCGCAAATCATCTATGAACGCTTCGTAAGCAGGGAAATAATAACAATTCTCAAAATACTCCACCAGTTCGTGTATGGTATAAAGCAAAATCGCCTTGCTGCGCTGGTTTTGCACCATGCCTTCTTTGATATGCCGCACAGGACTTACGGTAAATATAACTTTTAACTTTGGATTTAATTCGTGCAAATTCAACAACAAGGCTTGGTAAGTGTCCAGCAAGGTTTGCGGTTTCAGCAATACTTTTTCAAATAAATAAGCAGGCTGTTTGTGGCAATTGGCAACGTATTTTTTGCTTTCTAAGTGCTGGTGCACCCAAGCGGAACCCAAAGTAATAAACAAAAAATCGCCATGCGCCAAATAATCGTAAGCAATTTCTAAGTTTTCGTTGATGGTGTCCAAGAGTTCCTTGCCATCTCTGCTGTTAAACCCACTGTGCAAATGGTAACTGAAATAATGCCCCGTTTCTTTGCGTTGCAAATCGGCTTGGGAATACTTTTTTTGGTTCAATACATCCGCCAAAGCATTAAAAATAGATACGGGATTAAACAAAATACCGTGTGTATTGCTGATGCAATCAAATTTATAACGCATCAAACGCTCTGCCAATGCTTCACTAAAACAAGAACCCATAGTCAGGATTTTCTGACTATGGCTCAGGTTGATGCCCAAATCGGTCTTGGGCAAAGGCGTTCTAAACTCCATAGCCACAGAACAAAGGTAAGCAAAAATGTTTTAGTTTTTTATTTTTTCGCCAAATAATTTCTAGACCATTTGTAAGACATAGTCAATATGTAATTTCTTGGCTCTATGGGGTTGATGTAATTGATGCGATAGGCTTGGTAATTTTTTACGCCCGTCACGTTGTTGGCTTTCAATGCCAATGAAAATCCCTTGTAGCTATAACCAAGCTGTGCGTCTATTTGCCAGTAAGGGTCAAAAGCCAAAGTGGGCGAAGCAGGTTCTATGTTGTGCCAATACACCTGCACTTGGTCGTTCATAAAACGCTTGCCTATGTAATTGGCGTATAAACCCACATGCAATCCTTTCCAAGTATAAGTGGCAGAAAGGTTTGCCAAATGGTCGGGTGTGTTGAACGGCGTAGTGTTGGGTTTTAGGTTGTAGCTATCTCCATAACGTGCATGAATAAAGGTATAGCCTGCCTTAAACTGCAAACCCTCCAAAGGACTTAAACCCAATTCTATTTCTACACCTTGGTTGCGCAAACTGCCTGTTTTTTCACTATACCCTTTGTTTTTGCCCTGCTCATCAAAAACGGCAACAATGGAATTTTCTGCAAAAATAAAATAATACGCCGCCTGCACAAAACCTTTATTTTGCCAAAAAGCCCATTTTACACCTGTCTCCGCTTGTTGCGCATAATCGCCATTCAAGGATTTTTTCTGTATATCCAAAGCTGTGCTGGGTCTAAATGTTCGGGTATAGCTAGCAAATACATTTAAATTGGGCAAAGGAAACGCCATGAGCGCAATGTTTGGCGTCAAACCATGTGTATATGCGTTGGGGTCTTGAAAAGACTTAGTTGCATCAACAAAATTTTCTGTGCTGCGCTGGATTTCATACATACCTGTATAGCGCAAGCCCCAAAGCACTTTAAAGTATTGCCCAATGCCCAAATGATGCTGCATAGACAAACCCAATCTTTGTTGTAAACTTTTGACACGGGTCGTATCTGTGGCGGTAAAATTTTGTGCTTCATTCGTCCAAGTGTTGCTTAACACATCTATTCTGTCCACATACTGCTCCCTGGTGGTGGCTATATTTTTTTGCCACAATGCCCAATCTGCACCCACTTGAAAGTTGTGGCTAAATATGCCATGTTTTAAGTCTTTGCCCACAAAATCAATTTGCGCTTGGGTGTTGTGGTTTAAATTGCGCTCTCCATACAAAGCCCTTTTAAGTATAGAAGTATAACCCAAAGTCATGCCATTTTGGTCTTTGATTTTATCTAAATACACATTGCTTTTTGGGCGTGTATCGTTGATGCTTTCATAATTATATTGCAGATTGGCTTTTAAAGAAAAGTATTCGCTCCATAAATGCACCAAGCGCAAAGAAGCAAAATGCGTAGCTGTTTTGCGTATATCGCTTTTAAAACCCAAAAATTTATCCCAAGGCAAATCATAAATTTGAGGCATTTCATGGATATTGGGCTGTACAAAAATCGTTCCATTGTCAGGGGTTCGGTTGTCAAAAAAGCCTTCGTAACGAGCGGTGAGTTCGGTTTGGGGATTGATAAACCAAGTCAAAGCAGGTTGGATATAATACCTGTTGTAATCCGCATATTTTCTTGGTGTTTGCCCATTTTCATAAGCACCATTCAAGCGCAAAGCGATTTTTTTGCCAAAACTGGTATTGACATCAAAGGTGGGGCGAACCGTAAACCGTGCATTTTCGTATGCTTTAAACATAATATTTGCCTCTGCAAACTGTCCTAAAAAAGGCTTTTTGCTCTGCACCGCCACCAAACCACCTGGACTCACTACGCCGTATTCTATTGCCGATGCGCCTTTGAGAAAATTGATTTCTTCCACGCCTTGCATATCAAGCAAAGTGTTGTTTACACGCACATCGTTAAAAATATAGTTAAATTCACCATAGCCAAATCCACGAATACCCAAAATATTGCGTACGCCTCCGTAACTAGAAAAAGCATACACGCCTGTAACATTTTTTGCCACATCAAATAAATTTTGTGCCTGTTGGGTTTTAATATCCTGTGCCGATATGCTTGTCATCTGCATCGGCAATTGCAAAGCACTCACGCCCAGACGAGAAGCAGCAGGCGTTTTAAGCAGTGTGTTTTGCTGGTATTGCACTTCCACCTGCGACAAATCTCTTTGTAAAGACAAGGTATCTAGCTCTGTTGCCCATAAAGAACAGACAAGAAATGAACAGCTGAGATATATTTTTTTCATCTTGGAATTTTTGTACAAAGTTAGGGGATTTTCAAAGTACCAAACAATCGCTTGTTTTATGTATTCTGCATACCTTTTTTATGGTATTGAAAACCGCTACCTAGCTTAAACGCTAAATCCCACCAATATTGGTGGGATTTAACACTTAACCTGAAAAACAACCTATTATGAAAAACGCCAATAGGAATTTTTGTATATTATTTTTTGCTTAAAGCCATGCTTAGTGCTTTGCCAAAATCTTTGTCTGCTTGCTCAAAATAACTGAGCATGATTTTCCGCACTTCTTCATCTTGCAAGGATTTCAAATCTGCGCTCAGATTTTTTACCAAATTGGCTTTTTCCACAGCTGATAAATTGCGATAAAAAATACCTGCTTGCTCAAAATCATTGGTTTTTTCTATCTTTGCTTGGGTAATGCTTACCTCGGAAAGTTGCGTTTCGCTAGGCTTTGCACTTGCATCTTCTTGATACGTGCCCGCTTTTCGGCTGGGTTCATAGTTTACATCTGAATTTTTATGCCTTTGGCTAAAATAACCGTCTTGGTTATTGCTATGCACCTGCGTTTTGGGTTTGTTTACCTCAATTTGCTGAAAATTCCCACCCAATCTATGCCTTTGCGTATCGCTGTAAGAAAACAACCTGCCTTGCAAAAGTTTATCTTCCGAAGGCTCTATGCCAGGCACCACAACCGCAGGCGAAAACGCACTTTGTTCTATTTGCTCAAAGTAATTTTCGGGATTTTTGTTTAAAGTCATTTTGCCCACCAGCATCAAAGGAAAATCTTTTTCCTCCCAAATTTTAGTTGGGTCAAGCGGATTATAACTTAAATTATCCATTTGTTCTGGTTTCATGATTTGCACATACAGCTCCCATGCTGGAAATTCGCCCTGCATAATGCTTTGGTATAAATCCACCGTGGCATGCTGAAAGTCCATGCTCTGCACTTTTTGCGCCATTTCCGCCGTGAGGTTTTTCTCGCCCTGCAAGGTTTTCCACGTGTATTTCACATAAACTTTTTCGCCTTTTTCGTTGATCCATTTAAAAGCATGCACGCTAGAACCGTTCATGTGCCTATAATCCATTGGCGTTCCGTAGTCGCTGTAAAGCCTTGTGAGCATGTGCGTAGCCTCTGGAATGTGCGAAAAGAAATCAAAATAACGGTTCGGGTCTTGTTTGTTGGTTTGTGGAGAAGGTTTTAAAGCGTGCACCATGTCTGGAAACTTCATGGCATCACGGATAAAGAACACAGGCAGGTTGTTTCCCACCAAATCGTAATTGCCCTCTGCCGTATAAAACTTGGTGGCAAAACCTCTTGGGTCACGCAGGGTTTCTGGCGAGCCTTGACCGTGTATGACGGTAGAAAACCGCACGAGCACAGGGGTTTTCGTGCCTTTCTCTGCAAAAACACCCGCCTTGGTATAGGCTTTCATGCTCTGCAACACTTCAAATTCGCCAAAAGCACCCGCACCACGTGCATGCACCACACGCTCTGGAATGCGCTCCCTGTCAAAGGCTGCCAATTTTTCAATCAAATGAAAATCCTCCAAGAGCGTTGCCCCAGAACGCCCCACAGTTTTGCTGTTTTGGTTGTCTCCCACTTTTGCTCCCGTTTCGGTGGTGAGCGTTTTTTTGCTGACTGCGCCTTGCGCCAGTGCATTTTCTGAATGTGCCATAAGATAACAGCTTGCTAAAAAGATAAGTTTTCTGGTCGTTTTCATAACTATTTTGTAATCTGAGTACAAATTTACGGCTATTCACTGCATATTTAAAAACTATATTTTTTATATTTGTATCAAAAATAATTATAATTATGACCATTACACAGTTGCAGTACTTACTGGCTTTGGAAAACCATAAAAATTTTGTGCTTGCAGCCGAATCTTGCGGGGTTACGCAACCCACGCTCAGCATGCAAATTCAAAAATTGGAACAACATTTAGGTTTTGAATTGTTAGACAGAAGCAAACACCCTTTTGCTTTTACGCAGATGGGCACGCTGATGCTCGCACACGCCAAGCGCATTTTGGCGGAGGTCAAACAAATGGAACAAGTGGCGAAAAATACGCAAAATATTTTTCTGAGCCAATTGCGTTTGGGCATTATTCCTACGATTGCGCCCAGTTTATTGCCTTTATTTTTGGATAAACTGCTGGGTGCTTATCCTGATACCCATTTTTCTGTAACCGAGCAAACCACAGAAATTTTGCTGGATTTATTGCGCCAAGGAAAAATAGATTTTGCCATGATGTCCGTGCCTTTGCACCAAGAAGATTTGAGCGAACAATCGCTCTACCAAGAGCCTTTTGTGGCGTATATGTCTGCCAAACATCCTTTGTACCACAAAACCGAACTGCACATGCAAGACATTGCCGATATTCCCGTTTTACTGTTGCAAGAGGGGCATTGCCTGCGCACACAAGTGCTCGGCGTGTGCAAGCCCTTGGCAGGGCAGAAATTTATTTATGACGCAGGCAATTTGGAAAGTTTGCGCAAAGTTGTAGAAGTAAGCGGTGGCTTGACTTTTATACCCGAGCTTTCCATTTACGGACTCAAAGAAGAAGAAATGGAAGCCGTGCGCTACATCGCCGACAACACCATGCACCGAAGTATTGCCCTAGTGAGCCTGAAAAACCAAGCCGCCACGTACACCGCCAACACACTTGTCAAAATCATTCAAGAAGCCCTACCCCACAAATACCAGGCATAGCCCGGCATCAGAGATGCTTTAATCTGCACCTTCGGTGCAGGGCAGGCAAACCCTGCACGTTTTCTGCCTACGGCAGGCGCAGACAATGTCTGTTTTAATCCGTGCTACGCACGGTTTTTTTTTCAATGTTTGTGTAGGGGCGTATGCCATACGCCCACATGAAAATAAACAATGTCTGGTAGAGACAGGGCGTGCCCTGTCTCTACGGAAATGCATGCTACAAAAAAAACACCAACACAATGGGCGAACACGTAGGTTCGCCCCTACACAAAACCCAAATGAAAAATCTTTTTCTGATGCAAACCTTGTAATTCCTAGAAAAATAAAAAATCTTTGAAAAAAAACGCAATTTTTTTTGGAACTTTAATTAAAAAGTTTGTACCTTTGATAATGAATTGCAAACGTCCTGTATTGGACACAAAACACGCCGAAAAAATCGGCTGGGGTTATAATCCTTTAAAATATAACCCAACCTGACGGACGACCCCGCTGCAAGGCGTTTGTTGTCCGCGGCGTGTTTTACACGCTGAACGAGACGTTTGCAATTCAACCTACAAATC